>JAJRBZ010000034.1 GCA_028679185.1 Methanoregula sp.
TTCAGGGAATACCTTTTCAACCTGATGTTTGTCCGGGGCAAGGCACCGTTGCGTTGCATTTATTCATTATGTCTCATGGTTAACTCCCCAACGGGAAAAACTCCCTTCCACGGCCAGAGAGATTAAAACTTCCTGGAAGATGCTGATAAAAAATCAAACCGGAGAAAGAAATGATCACCCGACAGGAGCTCTTTGAAGTATTTGCCCTTTCGCTGCTTATTATGATAGTATTTGTGTGCATCCAGTATTCGGGAGTTGCACCGTTAAGTTAAGGGAATTAAAAAAACGATTGCAGTTCCGGGAGTATTTCTACTTCCTGATTTGCAGTCTTTTTTATATGTAACTGCTGGTAGATCCTGTTTGCCCGCAGGTGACTGGATATGCCTGGAATGTGGGATCCGGCAACGGGATTTTTTATTAAAAGCGGTGTTTGAGGGTTCTTTTGATTGAAAAACTCGCAGCGTTCAGGAGAAATGGCATGGAACCGGGAAATTTAAGATTATCCAGAATCAGGCTATCTGCATTACCACATGTCTATGAAAATAATAGTCTTTTTGGCCGGATACTACAGAAAAAAAAGAAAGTTATTACTTTTTATTTGCATGATACCGCGACAGCGTAGCCTGCCGCTGATCGAGATACTTTGCATCACTTTTTTTATAATACGGGTTCTCTGCCCGCTCGGTCGTGTAAAATACGAGCTGCCCTATCGGCATACCGGCGTAGACTTTGACCGGGCGCGAGTTGACGTTTGCCATCTCAAGTGTAATCGTCCCCCGGAAGCCCGCATCGATCCAGCCCCCGGTCTGGTGCAGCGTGACCCCGAGCCGTGCAATACTCGATTTACCCTCAATAGTAGCAACGATATTATCGGGAAGCCCGATGCATTCCAGTGTTTCGGCAAGCACAAACTGCCCGGGGTTGAGGATAAACGTATCTGCATGCACTTCCCTTACCTGGGAGGTAACACTGTCCTGGTTATACGGGTCGATAACCTCGGTGCCGGGCTCGTACCAGACAAAATGGTTTCCAAGGCGTATGTCCACGGAATTGGGCTGCACCAGTTTCGGGTCGTACGGATCAATGATGATATAGCCCCGTGCGATGCGGTCCCGGAGTTGCCAGTCTACAAGAATCATTGGTCAGACATATGTGCGCTGATGGGTATTTAGAGCTTCGACATCCGGGATTCGGGTGTGATGATGTGTTACTGGCAAGGAGGATATTTAACCATAGCATTCCATATCTGAATTTCCTGCCAAAAAAATTTGGAATACATAGCAGATTTTTTCAGGAGCAGACAAACTGCACCCAGAATTCCAAGCAGGGTAACGACGGTTCTTTTGTGGGAATTGATTTTATATCCCAAGATGAGATACTAGAATCCATACGCAGGGATCACTGTAACCAGGAATGCACTGATGGATACCGTATCTGTTTTTATTGAGAGTTTAAGGATACTTTTCAGTTTTTTGCTGCTCTTATTTGTTCCCGGCTTTTCCCTCTCGCTGGTCATTTTCCCTCGTCTGACCGATCTGAGTATCATCGACCGGTTGGTTTATTCCACGGTGCTGAGTATCAGTTCCAGTATCACATCAGTAGTGTTCATGGATATTGCACTCAGGCTCGATTTAACGTTAGATAACTTTATTCTCGTTACCGGTGTTTTTTCAGTACTTATACTCCTGTTCTGGGTGTGTGAGCGGTGGTACCTGAACAGCCGGTTAAAAAAGCACCCGGAACCGCAGCTCTCTGAAGACAATAAGGACCTTCAGAGATCTTATTCCCGCGAAATAAACGCCATAAAGGACCGGTTCAGGCAGGATACCCGGACCGTGGTCGTCTATCATGAGAGTGAGCAGTCCGGAACAATCCATATCGATCATTCCTATCTCATGGATGTCGGAGAAGAGATCGATATCCAGCAGGTCGTGGAAAACAAACTGAAAGTCACCGACAGTTTTATCGTCGAACCTCCCTATCCAGGGACACGGTATTTTGAACTGGTCATTCGCGAGTATAACGAGGATGGGTTGTCACAGGTAGATGAACTGCAGATCTACCCGGTTCTCGTCACAAAGAACCCCGGCAGAAGAGTTTCTGACACCGCACCGGAACACGACACCCTGCAAATCACTGAAAGAATCTATCAAAAGACCAGTACTACTGAGGTCCAGTGGATCTACAGCCATGATTTCCACATTTTTGCGATCATCCATGAAGAGGATACTCTTGACCAGCTGGTTGATCGGATCCTGGGAAAACTTGACGAGATTGTCAGTTCAACAAAAAGCGGTATTCATATCTCTTCCCATAACAAAGACCAGCAGATTCTGAGGGATGCATTCGATAGAATCATGAAAAAACCTCGTGTCCCCCCGTCTCATCCGCTGAAAATCCCCGGACTCCCCGAATTCCAGGCTGGCGTTCAGTCAAAAGCGATCTCACGGCGTCCGGTAATCCTGCCAAGTGTTCTGCCAGAGGAGATACCAAAAAGGACGGAAGTTCAGATCAGGGCTGAACCAAAGGAGATAACCGGACACCCGGCAATCCAACCTGATTTTGAACTAAAAGAGATCCCGAAGAGCCCTGAAATTCAGCCCCAGGTTCTTCCTGTGGACAGACAGAAACGCCCGGTACTACAGGGCAGCATTGAACCAAAAGAGGTCCCTCTGCGCCCGGTAATGCAACCTCGCGTTCAGTCGAAGAATATCCTGAAACATCCGGAAAACAAACTCGTCGTTGATTCGATCAGGAAATTACAAAAGGATATTCTGCGGGATCTGGACATGTTTGGCGTAACTCCGGAATCGTTTAAGAAGTCCAGAAAGAACATGGAAAATATCAAGATTCCCAAAAAGGCTGATGTCAAGAAAAAATTAGCCGATGCTCAAGAAGAAATGATTGATCTTGACTGGCTCTATGAATAACAGGGTAGACAACGAGCTGATACTATTCAGAGTTCCTTATTCCGGTTCTTCTTCGTTCCCTGAACCCTGCAGCAGGTTTTTGTCACGGTCCAGCAGCGCCGGGTCAATGTGCCACTCGCTCCGGCGCAACAACCCATGCAGCGTGCTCGCCTCGCGGACTGTGAGGTTCGTCCGCCCTAAAATCCGCCGGATAAGGATCATCGTGTTCTCGCGCTTGAACGCCGGGTGATGAATGGCATCCAGGTACCGGTCGATATGACGGTACAGGTAGGACATATCGGTTGGTGATGCGAGGGCGTAGCGGGGAAGGGGGAGATTTGACAGTTCGCAACATACCACGCCAACTGCATGGGAGAGGTTGAGGATCGGGTACTCGTCTGCCGTCGGGATGGTGCAGATCATGTCACTGCGCCGGACCTCTTCATTATTCAGCCCCCAGTTCTCCCGCCCGAACAGGATAGAGATGCGTCCGCCCGCATCCTGCACCCGTTCCCGGAGTTCTCGGGGTGAGTAAAACGGCATCCTCATCGAGTGGCAGACTGACTTGCTCACGGTGCCGGTAGTGGCGATAACGATGTTGCTCCGTGCAAAAACGTCTTCTATAGTACAGAGCTCTGCTTCCCTGAGCACATCCTGTGCATGGGCAGCACGGGCAGCAGCCTCTTCCCCCAGCGTGCACGGGTCAATAAGGACAAGACGATGAAAACCGAAATTTTTCATCACGCGGGCGGTAAACCCGACATTGCCTTCGTAGAGGGGGGAAACAAGGACGATGTCAATCTCGGGCATAACAAAAATTACTGGATTGCGTCAACCGTCGCTTTCAGGACCGCGGCACCCAGGTCGTATACCGCATTGCCCACGACAATTGTATCGGCATATTTCGACATTTCCGCTGCTTTTTCTGCTGAGTCAATCCCACCGCCATAATAGAGGACGGCCTTGTCGATCGCTTCCGAAGCAGCCTTTACGATGCCCGGGTCCCCGTAGGTTCCGCTGTATTCGATATACACAACAGGGAAATGGAAATAGTGATCGGCAACTGCCGTGTAGGCTGCCACCTCTACGGGTTTGAGGTTACAGACAGCCTTTGTCACCTTTCCGACGGAAGAGTCCGGGTTGAGGACGATATAGGCTTCAGGCACAACAGTTTCCCAGGGGATCTTTCCCTTCTGGAGCTGGACCCATGCACGGTGCTTGCCCACAATCCACTGCACATCCGTGGAATTCAGGACGCTGGGGACAAAGACATAGTCAATTCCCTGCATCAGCACAGCTTCCGGCCCTGCCGGCTCCATGACAAGCGGTAAGTTGTATGTTCTGACTTTTTTCAAGAGTGCAGCGAGGTTCTCCGTGGTCACGTTGAGTGTCCCCGAGAGCATCAGCGCATCGGTGCCGCTTGCTGCAATCATATCGATTTCACCGGGTTTCAACTGTTTGTCGGGATCGAGTTTGGTCACATGCACCCAGTCTTTCCACTTCATTGGTATCACGGGTACTTGGTTTTTCTTACCAATAAATCGATGGCATCGCTGTCGAATTACCTGAAGCCGTTCTGCTCATCCAGAGATCCAGAGAACATTAACTCTTTTTATCCGGTCTTATCCAACCTATCAAATGCTATCACTTACAATCGCATTGAAGGTGTAATCAGGTGCTGAACTTCATATTTCATTTATCACATTTTCAATAATATCCTCAACATCCTTGTCTGAACAATCAATAGTTATATCAGCATATTTTTGATACAAAGGGATCCTTTGATTGTATATATCAAGAAGGCTCTGACCCTTAACTAAAACAAGTCCTCTGGTAGTTATGTTATTAAGTCGCCGGACTATTTCCTCAAAACCTATACGCAGGTAAATAATAAGCCCCTTCTTCTTCAAATAATTCATAGATTTGTCACTAAAAACAACGCTTCCACCGGTGGCAATTACTGAATTTTTACAGTTTAGAGATAATATATTACTCTCCTCTATTTTTAAGAGGGTATAGTACCATTTTAACTACCAACTCGTAAAAGGAATTACGAGGAAGAAATGGTAAAAATATCATGTCCAAAATGCGAGGCTAAAAAAGTTTACCTTCTTTCTAATAGGAAAAGGAA
>JAJRBZ010000035.1 GCA_028679185.1 Methanoregula sp.
ATTACTGTCAAACTCTATGTCATACCTATGCTGCAGATTTCTGTTCTTCTCCAGATCATGCCCGAAACTAAAAAATGACAGGAATTATCACGCCGTTGTCATCCCTTCCAAAAGAAAAAATGGCGAAGACTGAACACAAAATCCAGGTGCTCGGGAAGCGGAGGTTATCAAGAATGCCGGTGATCAGATTGCGCAAACCAGAACCAGACTTTCGTAGCAGAAATCATCAGGCAAATCGTTGACCGCCGGATATACCGGTCAGAATCCCTTTGTACCGGGTACAACTTTTCTTCAGAAGGCAGCCGGCTGGAGTCAGGAGCGGTTCATGTACGAAATACTATCAGTCAGATTTTCACCGGATAACTGTCAAAGAAGCTGTCAAAGAAGCTGTCAAAGAAGCTGTCAATTGTACCGGTTAGTATCAGAGAACCTGTCATTTACCGGATCTGTCATCCACCGGATAACTGTCAAAGAAGCTGTCAAGATTTCTGTCAAAATACCTGTCAAAGTACCTGTCAATTGTTCCGGTAATCACCGGAAAACCGTCATCCACCGGATAACTGTCAAAGAAGCTGTCAATTGTACCGGTTAGTATCAGAGAACCTGTCATTTACCGGATCTGTCATTCACCGGATAACTATCAAAGAAGCTGTCAAGATTTCTGTCAAAGTACCTGTCAATTGTTCCGGTATTACCAGAGAACCGTCATTCACCGTATAACTGTCAAAGTAAATGGCAAAAAACCTGTCAAAGTACCTGTCAATTGTTCCGGTAATCACCGGAGAACCGTCATTCACCGGATAACTGTCAAGGTAAATGTCAATTGTACCGGTTAGTATCAGTTTTGAAAAATCCGGTTGATCTTTTGCTATTGCTCTATAAAAAAAGGAAGCATCGGATCACTTTGGTCTCCCTTGGTGTCACTCATTGAACTTCTTGTACAACCGGTTTGCCGCGAACTGGAAGATCAGGATGAACACCAGCAGCATCGCAATGTCGACGACAGGGCTGAAGTATGTTGTCCCGGAATACGCGGCGTGGATGAGGTCATTACCGTACGTGAGGGGCGAGATATAGGTTAACAGCTGGGCTATGGCAGGGATCTGTCCGAGCGGTATAAAGATACCGGAGATGAAGATGAGCGGGAGCCGCACCACGTTGAGCATCGACATGATATCACCCGGACTCTCTGTCGGGTACGACGCGAAGAGGGTCCCCATCGTGGCAAAGCAGAACGAGGTCAGGAGGACGCCAATGATGAGGGGGGCAGCATTGATGACCGGAGTGTTAAAGATTATTATCCCCGCGATGAACGGGACGGCCGCGATCCCGATGCTGTACAGGAACCCGCTCAAACTCTCGCCAAGGACTACAGCGTGCAGGGAGACGGGGGCGGAGATGAGCCGGTCGAAGGTCTTCATCCGCCGTTCGAGCGGGATTGATACCGGTTCAATCGAAGATGCCGAGAAAAGGATCGTGATCGCGATAAGCCCGGGGATCATGACCGAGGGTGTCCCGGGCCTCCCGACCGCGAACGCGAGGAACATGAAGAGGGGGAAAAGCATGCCCGAGACGATGATGTTCGGCTTGAGATAATAGATGAGCATATCCTTCTTTGCGATCGCCCACGCCGCAATCAGTTCGACCCGCAGCTGTCTGAACCATTCAGCCTGATCAGTCAACGGTCTTCACCCCGTGGTGCCGGACTTCGAGACCAGTGAGTTTGATAAAGACGTCTTCCAGGCTCGGGCCGTACGTGTTGACGCTGATCACGCGGGTGTCCTGTGCCTTCGCATATGCCATGACGCCGGAGATGACAGCCGGGGGGTCTTCTGTTATGAGCCGGAACTTGTCCCCGAGCTTCCGCACCTCGCTGACGGTCGCGATTTGGCGGAGGCCGTCTTCCGTGTGCGCCGGGACCGGGTCGAGCGCGACCTCGACAGACTGGACGCTCTGGATGGTCTTCTTGAGTTTTTCAGGAGAGTCGATCGCGGCGATCATACCCTTGTTGATGATTGCAACCCTGTCGCAGGTGAGGTTGGCCTCCTCGATGTTGTGGGTCGTGAGAAAGACCGTGACCCCCCGGGCGTTAAAGTCCCGGATAACGTCCCGGATGATGAGGTTGCTCTGGACGTCAAGACCGGAGGTGGGCTCATCGAGGAAGACGAGCCGGGGTTCGTTGATGAGTCCCATTGCGAGCGTGAGCCGCCGCTTCATGCCCTTCGAAAAGCCGCTCGTCTTGTCATCCTTCCGCTCCCACAGGCCGAAGAGCTCGAGGAGGTCCCGCCCACGCTTCTCGCGCACGGCCTTTCCGATATCGTAGAGCTGGGCGGAAAACATCAGGTTCTGCCACGCGCTGAGATCGGTGTAGATGTTCGAGGTCTCGTGCACGATCCCCATAGTCCTGCGTGCCGCGATCGTTTCATTGACGATATCCTTACCGAAGATCTTCGCGTCCCCCCCGGTCGGGACCGTGATGCCGGTCAGGATCCGGATGGTTGTGGTCTTTCCTGCACCGTTCGGACCAAGAAAACCGAATGTCTCGCCTTCAGCCACGGAAAAACTGATATTGTTTAATGCGACGAGTTTCCCGAAGTGCTTGGAAATATGGTTGACCTCGATCGCATACATACTATCATGGTACTACCTGTATTGGATTTTAAACGATCCTTTCGGACTGTCTGCTGGCAGTAATCCTGGTAACCGTCAGATCCAGGTGATGTCTGAATAATGTCACCGTGCAGTTTTTCTCCAGTGCCGGTACCGGTATAAAATCTGAACTATCATTGCTGCAGACTATTCTCTTTAAAAGACCGTGATTTACATCAAAAATACTCTGGGTGGATCTCTCCAATTTGCGACTATTTTATGCACTGTATATAAAGTCAGACACGTATTTTGTGATGATTTTATATAATATAACCACAAAGTGGTTATCAGACCTTACATGCACGATGCAATACCTGATTACTCACAGCAGGATAAAAAAAGGTCGAACTGGCAGGGAAGAAGATTATTTATGTCGTTATCTATATGCAGACATCTGGGAATGGATTGTTCATTTAATGTAACAGGAACAACTGATAATGAAATTATGAGAAGATTTTTAGAGCATGCAGAATCTGCACATAATATGAATGTACTAACTGCTGATGTCATTTATCGGGTCCAAAAAGCATTACAAAAATAGTATTTTTTTAAGGGTCCATTCCCTGATCAACCGTATCTATCACAGTGCCTTGAAGCACTGCCATATCAAAATCTTATAAAAGACAAAGTTTTCATTTACAGAATAAAAAAGCAGATTCACCATCTGCGACCCGGTTACCGTGACGACGGGAACTTTTCCAAAATACGATCAAAATCCTCTTTTGGAATTTCCAGAAGGCCGAACCTGAACGCATACCCCCACGATTTTTTATTCCCTATAAATGTTAGATCCTGGATTAGCGGTGCGATTCTGACTTCACCGGTTTTTGTATACAGCACCTTTCTCCTGAACGGTTTGAAATCCGGCGATTCTTCGACCTGGAACAGTTCTTCATCAGCGATCTCGCCGATCGCGGTAAAAGCATGGAGGGTCTTGGTACTCTCCAGCTGCGCTTTCGGGGAATAGTAGACAATCATGTCGCCTTTGTGCATTCTTACAAGTCCGGACCGGTTACCATGCCCGGCCTGGGCAATCCCAAGAGAAACACCCTGCATTACATGGTCTTTTGATGCAACGATGATCCAGAACTTCGATGTCATCACGTCCCTATTCCGACTGGTAGTATAAATAATCTGATCCACCTGCTATCCGGAATCCCAGTTTGACTAACGATTGAAACATGGGAATATATGTTCTATGGTGCGGTCTGATGATAATTTTTACCGGTTATCATCCGTCTTTATGCGGCAGGATTTTTTTCCTGTGGCCGGAAAACCGGTATGACCCGGTGGGCACCAGCATCTCAAACCGTGCTCCCGTTCCAGGTTCCCCGGTCTCTTTTAAGGTTATACCAGTGACAGAACATATCTCCGCGGCAAGAAACAGCCCGAGTCCGGTATGCTTTCCATAATCTTTCGAAAAAATTTTTTCTTTCTCGTGTGCAGGAATACCAACCCCGTCATCCTCCCAGGTAATGACCAGCCCGTCAGGAACTTCACGCGCTGACACCGTGATTGTACTGACCTTCTGTCCATGCCTGACAGCATTGTCAAGGAAATTGTAAAAGACCTTTTTAAAGATCGGGTCTGCGAAAATCTCAACGTGAGGCAGTTCCAGATGCATGACGATTAACGGGGGAACCTGCAACCGGGATATGACCTGATCCAGGTTGTGCCAGTGTGGTTCATGAGACCCAAGGTCCTGGTACACCCGTGTGAACTCGATCTGCTCCTTAATAGCCATCGCCGCTGATTCCAGTTTTTCGATATACCTTGCCATGGTTGGATCCGAAGACCTCGTTTTTGCTTGTGCAAGGTGTCCCAGCAGGACAGAGACCTTGTTGAGAATATCGTGACGGGTGATGCTGGAAAGCAGGTGGAGTTTCCGGTTGGCTTCCTTGAGTGTTTCTTTTGCATGAGCAAGTTCCTCATACTTTTCACGTAATTCCTCCTCTGTCCTGGTGAGTTGCTGACAGGCAGCACGCAGTTCATTTTCAGCATTCTTGCGGTCGGTAATATCAAGAGCGGTGAACATCACTCCGGCTCCGATATCGGAAGGGTCAAGCGGGGTTGAGCTGAGCAGGATGTCACGGATCATGCCATCCTTGCGCATCCAGCGGGTCTCGACCGTCCCGGTCCCCCGTTCCCGTATCATGGCATATTTTACTGTTCCCACGTAATCGTAATCTTCATCCGTCGGGTAGAGGATACGGGAGTTTCTGCCCACAAGCTCGTCCCGTGAATACCCGGTCATTTCACAGATCCGGTCATTTACACGCCCGAGGATCCGGTCTGATACCAGCCCGATGCCTACCGGTGCAGCCCGGAAAATGCCGGCCAGTGACGCCTCGCTCTCACGCAACGCCTCTTCGGCACGCTTGTGGTCGGTAACATCCTCCAGCACGCCATCAAAATAGGCGATCGTTCCCCCAGGACCTGGAATGGCTACCGCTGAAAGCCTGGCCCAGAACAATTCCCCGTTTTTCTTTTTAAGATGAATCTCCACATTAGACAGCCTGCCTTCACGTATGAGCCGATCGGAAATTTTCTGTCTTTCTTGAGGATCAGCATACAATTCAGCGACCTGGTACTTCCTGAACTCCTCAAGAGTATCAAAACCGTGCATTGTTGCGACAACCGGGTTTGCCATGATATTAACGCCTTCCATACCCGGGGTGTTCCGGAATACGCCAATGGGCAGGGACTGCATGAAGGAATTCAGCTGCAGTTCCCGGTCCCTGATGGCATCCTCCATCTCCCGCCGCCCGGTAACATCCCGGATCGATTCAATAGCCCCGATGATGGTACCCTTATCGTCGTAGAGCGGGGAGGCTATTCCCCACAACACAGCCCGCCTGCCCTTCAGCCGTGGAAGATCGGTCTCAGCGATCAGGAGTGCCCCCTTCTTGTGTATTATGCCGTAATACTGCCGGGCAATGGTGTCCTCTGAATCAAAGATCATGTCAATCAGGACGGGACGACGGACACCGTAAAAGGGGATGGCATACTCATAATCACCTTTCCCTACCATATCTGCAGCCGGAATACCCGTCATGTCTTCGATCGCCCTGTTCCACGCAATGACCCGGCCCTGATGGTCGATGACAAGGGTCGCATCCGGGAGGAAGTTGATAATGTCGGCGAGCTGGCGTTCAGATTGTATAAGCGCAAGCTCAGCACGTTTTTGTTCAGTAACATCTCGGCCAACCGACTGGTACTCGGTGAGGGTCCCGTCCTCATCAAAAATTGCACGGTCGCTCCAGCGCTGCCACCGGATTTCACCATCGGCCAGGATGATCCGGTGGGTGACAATGGCCGTGGGATGATCCTTTGTCAGTGATGCGAAATGTTCGCGTACCAGGCTTTGATCGTCTGCAGGAATACTGGGTATAAATTTTTTTCCGATAATCTCATCACGGGTCTTATTGAAATACCGGCAATATGCTTCGTTGACAAAGACATGGGTACCGTCAGGCAGGAACCGGGAGATGAATTCTGTCTGGTCTTCAACAACATTCCGGTACCGCTGTTCGCTCGCTTCAAGCATTTTATTCTGAATATTCAGGGCTGCCTGACTGGTTTTTGCATGTTCAAATGCCACCTGCATCTGAACGTACGCCTGCCGTAACTCATCCTCTTTTTTCCGGATCGATGTAATATCCTGGAGTGTCTCAACAGCCCCGGTGATGTTCCCGGATGGATCGCGGAGAGGTGCAGCAGTGAAAAACAACCACGTTCCGCCTTTAATAGCCGGGAAGTAATCAGTTGCCTCAAAACTGTCAGGTGTGACCGAAGATTGTGCCTGTTTTCCTGCATACCACCGCGCAATCCCATTGATGTTCCCATCTACAATAAGATCAGCAAGACATGGGCGCCGGGAGGGATAAAACGCCTTCCAGTGATCGGTTGTACCTACTATATCGGATGCCGCAATGCCGCTGTATTCTTCAAGAGCCCTGTTCCAGAAAATTACGTGGTGACTGCTATCGATGACAAACTCCGGGATCGGTGCTCCCTGCACGAGGTCCTGCATGGTCTTTTGCGCTATTTTGATCTGTATGGCCTGCCTGATCTTGTGCGCAAGTTCGACAAACTGTGCTTTCGCGTCACCGCCTTTCTGGAGATAGAAGTCAGCACCGCTGTTGAGAGCCTCAATAACGACTTCTTCCCTTCCTTTTCCGGTAAAAATGATGAATGGTATAACATTTCCTTTGGACCGGACGGTCTTTAAAAAGACAATACCGTCCATTCCCGGCATCTGGTAATCGGATATGATACAGTCATATGAAGATCTGCTCATGATATCAAGTGCTTCAGGGGCGGAAGTGACCGTGTCAACCCTGAAATCACCGGTGCTCTCAAGAAAGATTTTCGCTAAATCAAGCAGCACCGGCTCGTCATCAACGTACAGAACTGAGAACATATCCCCGGGTATTTTTGTCTTCTTTTTTGTTCCTGACATTACTTCAGGGAAGAGGGCAGATATACATTTCGCAGGGGGGTGAACTCATGCCGGCTCCATACCGGAAGTCGGAGGTACACATCAGGTACTCTCCTGTTGCATCACTATATGTCTGTAAAAGACCGGGTACAGAACAGTGATTGAGGGGGTGGTCCTTTTCTCTTTTCTCCGTATACAGATGTCGGACTTGTCAGGGACTCTGCATCTCATCACGAGCCGGAAGGCACCGGCAATGGCATGAACACTGGTGGCGATACCGGGAGTGCGGGATGATAAGGGGACACCCATGTGCCGGACAGTTTTTGCGAAATATAAAAACCGGGAAGGGTATTATCCCCAAAACAGCACAATTACTGAAACAACCAGAGAACAAAAATTCCCAGGAATAAGAGGACAATTCCTGCGATCACCCAGACCTTTCTTGCCTTAAGCTCTTCCTGAGTAAGCGGCCTGATCTTTCCTTCTTTCTTGTATTTTGCTTCAAGGGCGAGACCTAACGCGAGACCAAAAGGGATACCCAACGCGATAAAACCGGGATTATCCAGGGTAGTTGCAAAGACTAACCCGAAGGGGATTCCCAGCGCCAACCCGATGGCTAAAAAATGGCCTTCAGGATATTTTTTACTGTCATCGTCCATAATCTGATATCTCCTGACCCTCTATCTGTGTCTTTACAAGAATAAAATTTTCTATCGTCGGTAAAAAATCCGGCACCTTACTTCTCCCCTTAAAAAAAACCGGTTACCTTCCCGTGTCCAGGCTTATCATTCCATCCCGTAATCCCGGGTGGTACTTTTTCTCTGTGGGGATACAATACCAGCACGGATAACACAACAGGCACCATCGGCCGTTCTGTCGGGAGTGGCAGTGCGGGCCGGGACGGCCACGCTCCCGGATCCTGCATGCCGGAAAGGGAGATGTGCCTGAGGGGTTGGTTTGTATGGTTGTGGTGAGGCCTCCAGGTGAAAGTTATATCCTGCCACCCGGGCTCCAGGAAGAATCTTTTGACATTGATACCCGTCTTGGCAGGGTGAACCTCATCTCTATTCTCTTTTCGGTAGTGAGCACCATTAACCGGAAGAACGAGGAGATCGCAGACCTGGTCCTGATCCTGTCAGGGCCTGTCACGTACTTCTACCGGCCGGGTGGAGGCATTCCCTGGGAAGAGATCCACGAAGTCCTCATCCATCCCCTGAACCTGAAGAATGTCGGGTTCCGGTACAACTGGGGCAGCCTCACGTTAACCGGACCCCTTATCAACGCTCTCGCAAGGGAGCTGGAACTCTCGGCCTTTACACTCGAAACCGGGCCGTCGTCTGTTACCGTCAGCGAACTCGGCAATACCCGGATAACCCTCTACAACCCGGTCGAGATCGGCTTTTCGGCTTCCCTCTGGGACATCCTGGACCCCGGTACCAGCATTTACATCGGATCCCCTGAAAACCTGAAGCGGCTGCAGGGAATGATTGCATTCCTGCCTGACAAGAGGTCAACCCTTGCAGGCCAGTTTATCAATGATGCAAAGAGGTACGCGGCATCCGGTGATTTCCGGCGTGCATGCCGGCCCCTTGCCGGTGCTGCGCAGGTCCTGGGTAAGATCCGGTTGCGGGGGGAGATCCTCCAGGCCTTCGGCAAGAAAAGGGCGGGCACAAGGACCTTCGGACGGTTCCTCCGTGAACTGGAGAGTGCACAAAGAACTATCGATGCCCTGTGGCGGTACCAGGCACAGGATGGTAAATTACTCCCCGGTACGGTTCCGCTTGAACCGGTCTCGATCACCATCGGGGAGCTGGAGGTCGGGGAATTCACCGCCCTGATCCGGGACCTTGGCATTGTCTGCATCGCCAGAAAAACCGCAGATGCAGTGACAATTTCATTCGACAAACACGACCTGGAACAAAAAGCGGGCGAGCGGGGCACCGGTGGGATCCCGCAGTTTTCGCTCTTTTTTGAAGAAGTGACCGGGCCGGATCTTAACGGAGCACACCGGGACCAGCTCTTCAGGATACGGGATACCAATGGTACAATGCGGTACTATGACCTGAAGAAGGAATAAAACGGGCCCGGGAGTATAAGCGAGAGTTTTACCTAAGAAGATGGGGCAATAGATGAGCTAAAAGTCTCAAAAAAAATTCAGCATACATCAGACAAACCGGTAAAAATCGTCAATATCGACCTTTGCCAGTTTAAGAACTCCCTTAAGTGTCCCAGGTTTTAACTCGTCATGATCAGGAACAACAGTACCGATCTTTCCTTCAGGAGTTATTTTCACCAGACATACATGACTACCCGTTCGTCGGGAAATAGAAAAACCAAATCTGTTGCATAAAATTTTGATGGTGAGATCTCCGGAAACCGGTTTATGATGCGGCAACCGATGACACCTCAAAGGTTGTCAGGATTGCCCGTTTCTTTTTTGTTTGGGGAAATTCTTCCAGGTAAAGTTCGGTTGCTTCCTTGAGATTGCTTACCGCTTCTTCAACAGTACTTCCCTGGCTGACCGTACCCACTTCGGGACACTCTGCCACATACATATCATCCTCTTTGTGGAGCACGGCGGTAAACGTAGGCATGAAATTCTCCTAAATCTTATTGGATTGTTCTATCCTAAAATCTTTATTGAGGTTTGCTATATCCGGTGCCGGCTCTCTCCGATGAGCTCGTATGCCAGTCCCCGGATCTTCCGGTTCTCGAATGTTACCTTCCCGTCATACGTGATGAGCAGGATCCGGTGATAGGGTACGGGTTTCTCGCCATCTGTTGTCCGGATGCTCATGTAGTACGGCTCCAGGCTGATGTCGGGGCCGCTGGCGCTGGACCGGTCGTTCGGGGCACCCCGGTCACGATACCAGACCTTTACTTTTTCGATATCGTATCGGTCATCGTGCCAGTACTGAAGCAGGAGCATATGGCTTGTTAACAGGGTCATCACCTCAGGGCAGGTACACTGCGAGTCATTTCTGTACACCCTCTTTCTCCCCTCCTGCATCTTCATTGTTATGGACATGTCCTGATCCATCGTCATGACACTGGCAGTACATGAGGAACCGGCAAAAATCCCGGTGTCCCGTTGTCTTCGTATGCTCACCCGTACATCCGGGATGTATGGGGACCTCACGACACCGGGTTTACGAGAAAAGGTTTGCACTGACCAGCAGGGACATGTCTGTGGCGGGAGTCGCAGAAATCTTATTTTGGAAATGCGGCTGAGGGATGGTGATCCAGCGCCACCTGCTGTGCCGGAGCACACAGGACCTTTCCATGCAGCAGGATACCGGAAACCGCGATCTGTCCGGGAGCAAAAATTTTTAATAAAGAAAATAAGAGTCAAGTGTGGTTTTCTAAGCAAACGAGAGGATGGCGGTGATACAGATGGGAAGAGGTAAACGAACCTCGGGGCACCGGGGCGGCGAAGGCCCCAAGGAGCGAAGTGTCCGGGGAAGCAATAGTGACCGGCTGGAACCCGAGGAACCGGAGAATGATCCCTACCGTATTCTGAGGGACGATGACGAAGACCTGCCGGACCAGGCCAATGAGGAATATATATGGCCCACGGTCGAGGAAGAGGAGGATGATTGAAAGAACCTCATCCCCCCTCCTCCATACTTTATCATGGCAGAAAGGTAATCCTCTCTTTTGGATGTGATACCCCATGGTTACGATGCCCGAAGAACTGATACAGCTGCTCACCCAATGGCATACGGTCCCTGTAGCAACCACCGGGCCGGATGGAATGCCCAACGTTGCGGGCAAATCGGTCATGGTCATGAACCCTGAGACCATTGTCTGGGGCGAACTCTATTTTATGCAGACCTATGAAAATCTCACCCGCAATTCCCGGGCATCAATCTGTGTCTGGCAAAGAAGCCCCCCGTTCAGGGCATACAAGGTGAACGGGAAGGTAACAATTCACGAACATGATGAACTGGCAGCACAGCTGGACGAACGCGTTCGTACCGGGCATGGCATGGAATTCAAGGCCCGCCGGGACCAGCTGGCTGCAGTATATTTCACGGTTGAGGAAGTCTATGACCAGACTCCCGGTCTCGAAACCGCGGGAAAACGGATTGCCTGAGACCGGCCGGGTCGAAAAAGAAGATTCCATCATTCCAGAAAAATCCACCATTCACCAGGAATCACCAAAGCTGATATTTTAATACCAGGGTAGTAATTATTACAAACGGTGGGAAGCGATGGATGAAGAGGAAAAATTATTCAAATTAATGGACATTTTTAATAACCGCCTTGATTCTTTTCATAATGCTCTATCAGAATCTGAAAAGCATTTTACCTGGTGGATATTGATTATCCTTGGTTTTATTGTCGTAGCATTTACTATTCAATATGCTAACCGACCCATCCTGTTATTCATTTTGTCCCTTGCCGGAATTATTGTTTCATTGTCCGGATATTTTGTGATTCGGAAAGAGGGTATGTATTTTGTTGAAAATAAGAAAACATTTAACCGGATTGCCAATGTTCTGGACATTAATGAAGA
>JAJRBZ010000036.1 GCA_028679185.1 Methanoregula sp.
ACCCGACGCAGAACAGGAACCTCCCTCCCGACATGATGGCGATCGGTATCCCTGCTGTACTGGCAGTAAAAATGGCAAAGAACCTGGATATGTCATTTATTACCCGGCGGCCCCAGGTGGCATTTCCCCGCCACGGGACCTGAGATCAGACCAGGTGAATAGTTTTTTTATATGGCAGCAAACAGGAAACGGGGACCCTCACCTGATCTGCAGAGGAAGAATCTTCGTGATATGCCACAAACGAATGGCATAAGTGAACAGAGCGTCTATACTCCCGTTATGAAGTATACGGCACGGCATATCCAGCGTTTCCTGGAAACGGGAAGGATTGACGCTGCGCTCTGGAAGAACCACTTCCCCACGCTGCTGCCGACCCAGGTGCCGACCTGCGAAGAGTGCGGGGAGTTTAAGGACCGGACCTGTGCCGGCGGCCGGGACCCGGTCGAATGTTTCCTTGGTAAAGTTCCGTCAGCGGAACCGGCTGGCAGGCACAAGCCAAAGAAGCGGGACCCGATGCTCGGCCTTGGTGCAAAAGGGCTGAAAGTTCACGGCACGGCAAAGCCCAGGGACCAGTCGAAGATGTGAGGGATGGCAGGGAGCTCCGGTACCCGTACCGACGAGCGGGCGTGAAGCAGAGTTTCTCCTGCGCCCGGGTCATGCCCACATAACAGAGCCGGCGTTCTTCCAAAAAGAAGAGGGCCTTTTCCTCATCGCCACCTTTCAGACCTTTTGCCAGGTCACCGGTCTAAAGAACGGTTTTATCTGATACCTCATCAGGATTTTGTCCATGACCGAACCGATCACGGATGGGAATGGTTAAATGAGATGTTTGCAGGGAAGGGGAGATGATGAGGTCAATCCGGTCTTGAATACCAGGGTATTCCATATCGGTCTTTTTTTTCAACCAATGTCCCGTTTTTTACGCATTTTTTCAGGTATCTCCTGAACATAGCCATGTGAATATCCCCGATACTTGAAGAAAGTTTATACGTACTGAATTTTCCATTGAATTTTTTAAGATATCCCTCCAGTTGCTTTTCCATTTTCTTCTCCGGACTATCCGTTATCGCATATGTCCGTGTTCGATTCCTGATCGGCGTTACAAGGTCGCGTGTATCATACTTACATCCGGGGTTCTTTTTCTCTGTCCAGATATTTCCGCATCTCTTGCAATGAAGGGTGTTCAGGAGACTATACACCTCTTCGCTGGCGCAGACCGGACACCTTCCTTGCGTCACCATTTCATCACCTCTTCTGCAGGTAAAAGATTGATTATTTTTATTAACACATAATTAATAAAGGGATACATGGAAATGCGTTTCTATATATTTATAATATCCTATTTAAAAAAATTTTTTAAAACTCAGCCGGTGGAATGGGGCATTACTGAAGGTGCGGGAGGATTAATCCCGTGATCTCAATTGTGCCCCCTCCTTCTTATCTCTTTTTTTGTTTTTTGTGTGAGATGAGAAAAGGATATGTACCCGTTTACCGGACCTAATAATAGACCCCTTCTGCCGTGATGAGCTTCCCTTCTCCCCCGATCCAACCCTGCTTACCACCAGAGATCTCAAGGAAGACGGTATCCGAATAGGTGTTACTCAGCCAGCCCCCTCTCCAGATTGAGTTGGACCCCTGTACAGAAACGCGGAGCGATAGCACCACAGGGCGATCAGACGTATAGCGGAAATACACCGGGACAGGGTGGTCGTACACGGGCCCGTCACAGCCCGGGGTCATACATGATCCCGGCGTGAATACACCACCCGGGAAAAAGAGCGGTTCATGGCCGACCGGGTTGCGGGTATCGATTTCCGACCCGCTCGTTTCCATCACGGCAATAGTGACGGGCATGAGAACCGGGGTATCACTGGAGTACTCGTGGCCGGGGACCAGCGTTGTCGGGAGAATAGTCGCCCCGGGTTCGATCGCAACCGGGTACCCATGGTATTCAGGGACCATCCTGGCGGCCCTGATGGCGAGCATCGGGGTCCCGTTCTCCCTGACAACCGAAAGGTTCCAGTCCGGGGAGACACCATATGCCGTCCCGTTCAGCAGGGACGTGATGAACATCGGGGTATTGTTCAGTTCGGGTACGGGAAGGAACAGGGTGACGTTATCGATAGTTGTAGTATAGGAAAGGTCGATAGTATAGAAGTAATTGTGCCCCTCGCTCTGCCGGCTGCCTTCATTGAACTGCCAGGCAACATACGCAAAGAATATGACTGTCAGCAGGCTGAGAGCAAAGATGAAGAATGCAAGGCGTCTGATGGGGGGCATGGTCATGGCTCAGGATATTTCTGGTTCCTGTACGTTTCATTGTGTATACGACACGATAGGGTTTGCGGGACAAGTGTCCCGCATGATTAACACGGCGAACACGAAGGCGGGCATAGTGCGGATAAGCAGGCTGGAGTGCCGGGGTGTAGTAAAACACCATTGTCTTAAATAGTGCAGAACTCACTGCCTATTATGCACCTTACGTGGTTGCTCTGGAGTCTGATCCTGATCTGTATCTGGATCGCCATCTGGTTCCTGATCAAAAGCAGGGATTTGCGGAAACAGATGGTCGTTATCAGCCTCTGGACTTCTCTACTCGGCCTGACCGAGCCGATCTTCGTGCCCGCGTACTGGCTGCCGCCCTCGCTTTTCGATCTCGCAGCTCGCACAGGCTTTGATATCGAGAGCCTGATATTCTCATTCGGTATTGGCGGGCTGGGTTTTATCCTTTATATGCTTGTCTTTCCCATCGAAAAAGAGTTACCGGTCCCGATGGATGACCGGCTTGCTGCACGGCATAAGTACCATGCAGTAATGCTGAGTGTCGCCCCTGTGGTTTTCGTCGTACTGTATTTCGGTACAAAATTCAATCCAATATACGTATCCGTGATCGCTCTTATGCTCGGAGGGATTGCACCATGGTACTGTCGCCCGGACCTGAAAAAAAAGATGTTTGTGAGTGCGTTTTTGTTCCTCGGCCTGTACTTCGTTTATTTCATCTCGCTCATTGCCATGGTCCCCGGCTATGTCCAGCAGGTCTGGAACCTTCCGGCCATCTCCGGCATTCTGGTCATCGGGATACCCGTCGAAGAGCTGATGTTTGCGTTTAGTTTTGGCTTTTTCTGGTCGACTGTATATGAACATTTTACCTGGAAGAAACTACCCGGAATGAACACCGGAAGAACTCCAGACACAATGAAAGAAGAGCTGCCCATCAGGTGATACAGAAATGGAAATGAAAGAAGATATGCATAAAAAAGAGATGGGCCATGGTGAGCACCGGATAGAGATGAGTTCGCACGCGATGCCCGGGTCACACGGGGGTATGGGCCAGCGTCCGGGAATGCAGGGTGCTCACCACCACATGCTCGATGATTTCCGGAGACGCTTCATTGTTTCCATGGTACTCACGGTGCCAATCCTGCTTCTTTCCCCTTCTTTCCAGTCCTTCTTTGGGTTTTCGTTCGTTTTTACCGGATCTAACCTGATCCTCCTGGTTCTTTCAACAGCGGTGTATGCTTACGGCGGATATCCGTTTCTTAAAGGGTTCGTGCAGGAGATCCATTCCCGGCTCCCGGGCATGATGACCCTTATTGCCGTGGCCATTACCGTCGCTTACGTATTTAGTGCAGCAATCGTCCTGGGGCTGGTGAGTGGTGACCCGTTCTTCTGGGAACTTGCCACCCTGATCGATATCATGCTCCTCGGTCACTGGGTGGAGATGAGGTCGGTGCTTGGCGCCTCCCGTGCCTTGGAGGAGCTGGTGAAGATCATGCCCTCGGAGGCTCATCTCAGGAAAGAGGATGGCGAAACGATAGATGTGAACGTAGAGATACTCGTACCGGGCAACCGGGTGCTGGTGAAACCTGGCGAGAAGGTCCCGGTTGACGGCATCGTGATTGAGGGTAAATCCAGCGTAAATGAATCGATGCTCACGGGAGAATCAAAGCCCGTCTCTAAAAAACCCGAGGACACGGTCACCGGTGGCGCTATCAATGGTGAGGGGTCGCTGATCGTTGAGGTAAAGAAAACCGGTAAGGATACCTATCTCAACCAGGTGATCGAGCTGGTAAAAAAAGCCCAGGAGAGCAAGTCCCGGGCCCAGGACCTGGCAAACCGGGCGGCGCTCCTCCTCACCATCATTGCCCTGTCAGTTGGAGCGATCACCTTTGTTGTATGGTTTTTGTACGGCCCGAGTCTCGACTATGCCGTAGAACGTGCAGCCACGGTCATGGTCATTGCGTGCCCCCATGCTCTTGGCCTGGCTGTCCCCCTGGTCGTGGCAGTCTCCACTTCACTGGCAGCGAACTCCGGTCTCCTTATCAGGGAACGGCAGGCTTTCGAGCGGGCAAAGGACCTCCAGGCAGTAGTCTTTGACAAGACCGGGACTCTTACCCGGGGAGTGTTCGGGGTCACCGACGTCCTCGCTTTCGGAGAGGCGACAGAGAATGAACTTCTCAGGAGCGCTGCATCGCTCGAAGGTAATTCGGAGCATCCCATCGCCCGGGGAATCATGCGGAGCGCCATGGAAAAGGGTATTACCCTCGTCCCGCCCGAAGAGTTCCGGGCGATTCCCGGGAAAGGAGTAGAAGGAAAGATTGATGGCATTCTCACCCGGGTAGTGAGTCCGGGATACCTGCAGGAAGAGGGAATCGCGGTTCAGGATTCCCGGGTGGAAACGATCGCATCCCAGGGGAAAACTGTGGTCTTTGTCCTCCAGGACCGGACAATTCTTGGTGCCCTTGCCTTGGCCGATATCATCCGGGAAGAATCGCGGGACGCTATTTCCCGCCTTAAGGGCATGGGGATAAAGTGCATGATGCTCACCGGTGACAATCGCTTTGTAGCGAAGTGGGTGGCAGACGAGCTCGGGCTGGATGATTACTTTGCTGAAGTCCTTCCCCATGAGAAATCCGAGAAGATCAAGGAGGTCCAGAAACAGTATCGGACTGCAATGGTTGGTGACGGTATCAACGATGCACCCGCACTGGTCCAGGCCGACATCGGGATCGCCATCGGGGCAGGAACAGACGTTGCGGTGGAGAGTGCCGATATCGTGCTCGTCCGGAGTGACCCCCGGGACGTGGCAGACATTCTGCTCCTGTCAAAAAAGACCTATTCCAAAATGGTTCAGAACCTGCTCTGGGCCACCGGTTACAACAGTTTCGCCATCCCTCTTGCGGCAGGTGTCGCCGTTGGTTACGGTATTACCCTTACTCCCGCAATTGGTGCTGCCCTGATGAGTGTAAGCACAGTCATCGTGGCGATCAACGCACGGTTATTAAAGTTACACTAAGAAGTCACCAGGATATCCACTACAGGAAAAGCGTATATTTTTTCGCCCTGTTTCACGTGCCTTGTATCGTATACCACTCTCCTCATAAAGGAGAAGCAGGATAAGGATCTCCCCTGTTTCTCACCTGAAAAAAGCATGCAAAAATACGGTCAGAATATTTATAGGATCATAGATGTATTCTCCTGCCATGGCAGACATGATGGATTATATGTGGGGAGGAGACAGCATGTACGGCTTTGGGTTTCCATTCTTCGGCTGGGGCATGATGCTGATCTGGATTATCGTCTTTCTGATAATCGGGTATTTCGTATATCAGGACGCGAACAAACGGGGGATGAACGGCCTCCTGTGGTGGATACTGATCATCATCCCGATGATAGGGATCCTCGCCCTGTTACTCTATGTTATTATCAGGGAGACTGGAGGGCAGAAAACTCTGTCAGAAGCAAAGACCGCACTGGAGATCCTGAAAGAACGGTATGCAAAGGGAGAGATCACGACCGAACAGTTCCAGAAGATGAGCGAGGAGTTGAGAAAATAACGTTCCCGGATATCAAACTGCTATCTCAAGGGCAACGGTGTCTGAACTAGGTGTTACTCACGGCACTGCAGCCTCTGACCGGGACCAGTGGGTTACTGAAATCGCCGAAATGTTTAGATATCAAAAAATGAGTTCTCAGTATGAAACGGCTAATCCTTCCCTGCATTTTCATACTCTTTGCTGTTTTTATCCTCAGCGCCGCATGTACTGAGCCGCCAATAAAGGACCCGACGGTCTCAGTGAGTGATATCGAATTATCTGATGTCACATTACAGACAATGAAAGTTAATGCAACGGTTGTTATCTTCAATCCCAATCCCATCAGGGCAAAACTCAATAAAGTGGCCTTTGATGTCTATTACAGTGATGACATCCCAGACTACCTGGGCCACGGTGAACAAACCAATATTGATGTGATAAGCAGCGGCAATACAACGGTTACCATACCCGTGACCATCGGAAATATTCAGGCAATCAAGGCAGTAGCAACTCTGGTCCGGAAAGGGTCTGTCACTCTCAACATCAATGGTTCAGCATGTATTGATATCAGGGTGACATCGTTCGAAAAGCGGTTTGAGCAGAGCAGGCAGTTCCAGGCACGTGATTTTGAATCCTTACTCCCGGTAACATCCATTCCCGGAACATCGATAAATATCACCGATAAGTTGCAACAACTCGGGGGTCTGCTGGACAAAGTAACGGGATAATGAAATTCTCCTTGTTTTTAATATAAAAACAAAAGTATGGCGATATCTGTATAAATTCCAACGTTGCAAAAACATTCATCGGAATTATCAACCGGATGAAGGTGTGTTTTCGTATGAAGGCGCACTCATTGCAGCGGTTGCCTGGAAATATCTGTTTGAGGATTCCCCGGCCCAGCTTAACCCCAAAACTGTTTTTTATGGTGATTTTATTTTTTTATCAGGATTTATTCCCTCAATGAATTAGAATATGCTCCATAGAAGCACTTTACCACTTATTGTCATATCCCCGATCATAATTTTTTAAGAAGAGGTTGTATGAAAAAGGATTATTATCGTACGAATCCTCTACAGCCACTATGCTATATTCAGTCCCTTTCTCGGAAAAAACAAAGGCGGTCCAGTACCTCATCGACCACATCCCTGACGAAACCATGCGGAATGTGAAAAATTGGATGGATCAAAATGGTAAAGACTGGTGGGTAGGCCATCATCATGGATTCGGAATGGGCATCCGGAATCTACTCCGTCAAGGCGGATTTGATTGGGGTCCTATTGATATGGATGATTTGTGGGTTGGGCTTGTCGAAAGAGCCGTCAGGAAAAAATTTCAATGTTACCACCTAACTCCTAAATATATAACCCAACAGTCAAGGATACTTACGATATGAGCACAATTTTTTGATTTCAATATACGCAAATCATTTTATGCTTTTCCGGCAAGAGGAGATATCGGAGTGATTTGAATGAGATGCACACCAAACCCAGTTCACTGGGCAGTCCTGATTGTTGTTCTTGTAACATTCATCGCCATATGCGGATGCACCGGCTATGGTCCGTCCACACCTCCTGCCACCACCCAGACACAGGTCCCGGGAGCTACGACTGTAAATATCCAGAACTTTGCATTTAATCCAGCGAGCATCTCCGTCCCAAAGGGAACAACAGTGACGTGGGTCAACCAGGATACGTCAGACCACCAGATCATCAACGATGCCCAAGGGTCAATCGCTCAGGGAGCATTATTCACGAGTAATTCTTTACCGAAAGGTGCAAGTTATTCATTTACATTTGAAAATCCTGGAACCTACCCGTACCACTGCTCTATTCATCCATCGATGAAGGCGACGGTCATTGTAACCTGATTTCGTTAAAATTTTTTTTATTCGTTGCCTCTATCAGAAGAAAAATTGCCATATAACTAATGTTACATGGATTACTGCAAAAAAAATAGTAACTGCAGCCATTCTCATATGCCATTTAAATGGGATTTTATAGCGTCCCTTTAACACCAGCATACCGATTGTTGCGGTTGTGAGAAGGCAGATGAATGTAACTATCCCAAAATAGATAGCAATAGGAAGACCAAAAATCACGATATGACCTAGGGATGTAATCATAATCTCAAAGGTACATTGATGAGAAGTTTATATAATCACTCTCATTTATCGGCAACTTCACTCATCGATCCCTTTATTTCTTTGAACCCCCCAGTGCTGTAGATTCATGGATATTCTTACAATTGTCATTATCGGAATTGGTCTTGCGATGGATTGTTTTTCTGTGGCGCTTGCCCGTGGAGCACATCCTGGTATTAATAAAATCCGTCTTGCTCTCGTATTTGCTTTCGTTTTTGGCTTGTTCCAGGCAGGAATGACCGTGATAGGCTGGGCTGCCGGATCGTTGTTTATCGACATTATTACTCCCTATGATCATTGGGTTGCCTTCATTATTCTGGTCGTAATAGGGCTGAAGATGATTATTGAAGGATTCAAAGATGAAACGACAGAGATAAAAAAATCAACAAATTTTCAGCACGTTACTTCAATTCTTCTTCTTGCGGTGGCGACAAGCATGGATGCACTGGCAATTGGTCTTGGTTTTGCGTTTCTTAATATTGATATAATTATTCCAAGTCTGATTATCGGTCTTATTGCTGCAATTTTTGCCATTGCAGGAGTCTTTCTGGGAACAAAGCTTGAGAAAATCCTTGGGAATAAAATTGAGATCCTCGGTGGAATTATTCTGATAGGAATCGGAATTAAAATTTTATCGGAGCATTTATTTTAACTGCTTTGTTCTGATGATTCCCTTCTTGTCCCATTATTTCTTAATGAAGGAGGATTGATGAAATAAAAAGGGTAAAGTTATCCTAGTACCCGCCACCGTATCCGCCGCCGGGGGGGCTTGTGGTACGGACAGTTGTGGGAATGGTTGTGGTGGATGTAGTTACAATGGGTGTAATGCCGGAGACATTAGCAACATACCACACATTATTGAATCCCTCTCCCTTTACGTCGCCCGGCTTTGCATCATCAGCAAAGTAGTAGAGAGACCTTCCCCTGTAGGCCGTCTGTTTTACGCCATCTGCTCTGGAGACGGAACTAAAGTCGGACGGCTTCAAAACGGACGGTGCCGATACCGGATCGGCACTGAAAGCCGGCCATTTTGCCAGGCATGTACCGGTGCAGGTACTTGCCCCGGATGTATCCTTCGTAAAGAAGTACAGTGTTTTTCCGGTCTTGTCAGTCAGGAACGATCCAAGATTCCCCTTATTCGATATCATTACTGTTTCATCCGGTTTGACCACAAACCATACCTTGAGCACGTTCTCGCCATTTACATCACCACGTTGTGTATCTGCCTGGTAGTAATAGAGCGGCCACCCACGGTAGGTGGTTTGCTTCTTTCCATCAGTGCGGGTAATTGATGAAAAGTCCGATGCGACAAGCGGGGGCGAAACCGTTATCGTTTCCACGGAAAAGATTGGCCAGATGACTGCACATTGCCCGTTACAGGAACTCGCACCACTGGCAGGAATATCGTTTGCAAAGTAATACAGGGTTTTGCCCTGGGCATCCACAAGGATCGTGCCGAGTGAACTGACCGTTGTCATGATCGTAGGCGCAGGTAGTGCAGTCGGCTGCGGGGTTGGTTGTACCGGCTGTTGCTGTGTACATCCGGCAATGAATAGTGTCGAAATGATGAGCAGCACAAGGATTAAAAATGTCGTGTTTTTCATGTTAATCACCTTATGAAGTGAGTGAAATTCCTTCTGCTGGTAAAATAAGTCTTTTGATAATTTTCATTTTTTAGAAATTGACAGGATTGGCGGAACCGTGCACATCGAAGCTATCGTAAAAATAAATGGGAGGATCGGGACCCCATTTTACGTCACCATAAAAGTGCCGGTCATCAGCTCGGGGTGGATATCGCACCGGAAGAAATAATTCCCGGGTTTTGATGGTACCGTGAACGTGTAGGTGACGGTTTTTGGTCCGGTCACAAATTCACCGCGAAAGATTTGTGTCGTTGCAGTAGTGTCTGTATAGAGAGCGAAATTATGCGGCATATCATTATCCTTATTGACGAACGTCATCACTACAGTTGAACCGGCGGGGGCAGTGAGGGTTTTGGCGTCAAACGCCATATTCTGGGCAGTAAGGGTGATTGGAACCGCCAGCCCGCCAGTCGTTGATGTTGGGGCGGGTATGATTGGTACCGCCCCGGAAGTAACGTTAAGAATTCCCTGCAGTCCTGCATTCGGATCGCTGCGGAAATAGTACGTGCCCGGGATGGATGGTGCCGTAAAGGTATAGGACTGGGTGATCGGTCCGGTAATCACCGGGCTGCGGAAAATTGCAGTGGACGCCGACTGAGAGGGATAGAGGGCAAAGTTATGGGGGTCGAGGTCCTGATCGTTGTATACCAGCGTCACCAAGGTACCAGCCGGTATAGTCAGAGATGAGGGGTTGAACTTGTCCCCCTTAATCGTGAGCTGGACCGTCACGGGAGTACCACCGGAAATTGTCGTCATCACAGCAGTTGGTGTATATTTTGCAGTTGTGCTCACAAGACCAGGGGTATCTGCCGGTACCATCTGCCAGATCTCTCCGGAGCCTTGGGGTGTGAGTCCCGGACCACCATTCTGGTTGATAAGGACGAGGACCTCATGGTTGTCGTTCTCATAGAGCGCACGGACAAAAGCATTGATCCGTCCGTTTGCATTGTTCGACACACTCATCTGACTGGTTGTCCACATCGCATTCTGTGCAGGTGTCAGTGCCGAGGCATCCTTTGGAAGCGTCGAGAGGTCAAGGCCACCCGGGGGTGCTGACACGAGAAGTGTCCCGTTCCCCAATATCCTGTTTTCGTCCGACCATGTACCATATACATACTTTCCCTGGAGTGAAGGAATCAGGCTGCCACGGTAGAGAACTCCGCCCACGATTGTGTCACCGACATCATGGCCGAGCTCGACAACAGGACCAATCAGTGGCTGGCCGCTGTACCCGGTTATTGGACAGGCCCCGTTTTTGGGTTGGAAGTTGTTGGCCGGGTCAAAACAGTGCGTTCCCTCCCGTAGATTCCATGGGTAATCCCCTCCCTTGTAGACTATGAGCACAGACTCGAAAAGCCGCTGGCCAGCCATCGCAATGAACAGCCTGTGGCTGCCACCGGAGTCGAAGGTTGCGTAGGCCGGATTCCTGAATCCGTACGCATATATTTCGGGTTGAATACTCGTGTTTGACACAAACGGATTATCCGCCGGTATCCCGTATTGTTTGCCTGCACTCGTTGAGTCCACATCTATCCTGATCACCTTTCCGAGTAACTTTGTGAGGTCCTGGCCGTTACCTATACCCGGTGTGTGGCCCATACCGGTATCATCTGCCCTGCCCCCGTCGCCGAGCGGGAGGTAGAGGTACCCGTCATCCGGTCCGAAGAGGAGTGGTCCTCCATTATGATTCTGGTACGGTTTGTCAACTTCCAGGAGTATCTTCTCGGATGACATGTCGATCTGGTTCGGGTCTGATGCCGATACATGGAATTCCGAAAGGTGGTTCGTGGCGCTCCAGTTGGGATCCACACCGGCCCGTTTCGGGGCGCTGTAATACACAAACACTCTGCCATTGGTGGTATATTCTGGATGAAAGGCTATGGAGAGCAGGCCTCGCTCATCATACGCCGGATCAAGTCTGACCATCCGGTCCCTGATGTCAAGGAATGGTTTGTCAACGACTGTACCATTCATGAAAAATATTTTCACAAACCCGGTCTGGTCGGAAAGGAAGAGGCGACCGGTCCCATCACGAGGAGAAGCAATATTCATCGGAGAGGTAAAACCGCCAGCAACGAAACGGAGACCAACCGGGACTGCCGGTGTCCGGAGTTTTGTCAGCGAAGGATAGGCTGTAAATGTTGCAACTTCCGGGGAATTCTGGTTGGTAAGGTCTTTCGCGGGACTTGGGGTGGAAGTGGGTGATCCAGGTCCCCCGTTTCCGCTACATCCAGCTATCACGGCAAACCCTACAATAATAGTAAGGAGAATCAGGGCATATATCCATTTAGTCATACGTGCACCTGAGAATCTAGATATAATAAACGTTATTCAGAATCTCAAAAATAGAAATGAGGTATTCAAAAAGTGAAAGGAAGCATTATCGATGTATTATACCAGACAATTTGTCGGGGGGTATTGCGAAACAATTCCCCACAAAATTTTAACGACGTGAAGAGTCCCTTGAATGTATCGAACCTTCTTTAAAAACCTTTAAATAAATTGAGAAAAAAGGGGAGGATCTATGACCATGGACAAGAATAAGGGAATCGGGCTCTGTATGTGTCGTATGTGCCCGAGTTTTGTGGATTGTAAAGAAGAGATCGCCTTTTGTCTGGCGTCTACAGGTAAAAGCATCTGTATACTGGAAGAAAAGGGATGTCTCTGCCCGGCATGCCCGGTGCTTGAAGCAGAGGGATTTTCACATGTCTTTTATTGCACCCGAGGATCAGAAACCGACCAGCTCGCTTCCAGGTAACGTCTGGAAATGCCACGTGTGTGGGTTCATCTTCAGAGGTGAGAGTCCTCCGGAAGAATGCCCTCAGTGCGCCAGTACGGTTAGGGAATTTGAGGAAATCAAAGACAAAAAGAAACTCAGATTCAATGGGGAGAAGTTCGATGTCCTTCTCATCAACGGCAGCAATCACCGGGCTAACAATACAGGATACATGGTCGACCTCATCGAGGAAGTACTCAAAGAAAAAGGTGTCGGTTACCGGCGCTATAACATCAATGAATTTGCAATCAATCATTGCTGGTGCTGCTACAGTATGCGGGACAATGCCTGCCGGTACCCATGCCGGGACCAGCTTGATGATATGCCAGCGTTCCACGAAATGATCATTGCCTCGAAGGCGGTTATTGTCGCATCTCCGATAAACTGGAATAATATGGCGGCACGGCTCAAGGATTTTCTCGACCGTCTGAACTGCATCCAGAATCTCTACCTGTTAAAAAAGCCGGGACTGACGGAAGGCAAGATCGTGGGCATCACGGTCTCCGGACATGAAGATGGGGCGACAAAGACCGCCATGGACATCTTCCTTTACTTTCAGCAGATGGGATATGTTCTTGCTCCGTTCGGAGTCTCCTACCGTACCCATGGGGCACAGTTTAACACGAATACCGATACTGAATATCTCAAAAATGATCCTCTTGTGATCCTGAAAGTCAAGGGAATGGCAAATAACGTAGTAGAAATGCTCCGTCTTGATATAGAAGATAAGCTGAAGGGGAAGCTGGTACCGGTCTGTGAATGAATTCAAGGAAGAGTCTATATTCTGTTATTGCGTGGGAATTCAACCTTATGGTAAGAAAGATGTGAAGCTAGACAAAAAATTGCATAACGAGGTTAGCTACTTTGCCCCGGTATCCGCTTCCCATAAACCGAAAGTGTTACCTTCGGTATCCTTACAGTTGGCAAGATAGCCCATCGTTGGCACTGCCATCTTACCCATAAGTATGCTGCCCCCCAGGGTTTTGACTTGTTGTATAGCAGCATCGATAGATTTCACGCCGAAATAATTCACAATGTGCTGCGAGGGATCCATGCGTTTTCCCATACCTCCGCCAACACCGGCGTTACCGTCCAAGTCTGTTGTGGTGATCAGGTTATACTCCATTCCCGGGTAAGATTCAAATTTCCATCCGAGCAGCACGGAATAGAATTTCTTCGCCCGCTCAATATTCTCTGCGGGGACATCGAAATGAACAATTGTTGACATCAGACATTCACCACTCCTGATATAAGAGAAGCGGGTAATAACATTTACCCTTCAGGTAAATGTCAGGGTGTCCGGAAACTGTCAAAGTATACACGATCAAATCTACCCGGATAAAAAATTACTGAAATATCGGAACAGAACAAAGGAACAGTTTTGGGAATCACAGCGGTTCAGAGCAATTTTGTCTCTTCAGTCGGTTTTGGTACTTTGACTACGAGTACCCGGAAGACCGCCTGGCTCTCGTTCATCCAACGATGGGGGATACGCGCAGGACTCTCGACCAGAATATCTTTCCCTACTGTCTTCTTCTCGTCACCAATCTCGATGACACCGGTTCCTTCCAGGACGTAGAAGAAGACATCAACCGGCGTGATATGTTTCTTCAGCGCTTCGCCAGGCTGGAGGGTGATGACAACTGCCATGGCATGGGGTGAGTCGTAGATCCTGCGGGCGTCAACATGGTGAGGATTTGGGCCGGATATTACTGTTGAAACATCGGTAATTTTCAAGATTATTTCACCTTCTCAATCGGTATATAAAGAAGAAATAATAAGAGCTCGGATTTCAGGGTTTCGATCCCCTCCGGTTCCAGCAACTGGTACTGCTGATGTGCGATTTTTAACTATTGAGGAAAAACAGATATCCACAATGAATAATAATCGCTCCGGTAGTTGGAGGACACACATGACGGAAATGAATTTCCCGAGAGGTTATCACCGGATGGTGTGGCTCTGGAATGATTGCAACACCTGAATACCAGGGCTGGCGGATTCACTGATGATGAGAAATGATTCAGGGGCTATGCAGTTTCTGTGATTTCATGTTTCATTCTCTATCTTGTTACGATCGCACTCCGCATCCATTCGACTCGCATTCTCTTATTTTTCCCGCTCCTTTTCCTCCTTTCCGGAACCCTGAATGATTCCTTCCAGCCGTAATATGGCAAAATAACTGGTCAGGAGCAGCGCAGGAAAAATATCGTGAATGCCTATGCACAAAGAACCTGTAGGAGCCAATACGCCATATTCTGTTTTTAGCCGGGTTGCCACAAATGTCGAATTGATGGTTGTTGATGATTAATTGCCACAGTCAGGAATTATAACATTGTTGGTTCAATGTCCGTTTTGTTCGATCTTCATGAGGTTTTGCGAATAAGGTTTTCCATTAATTCCACTTGGATCTTCTGGATCTCGAGCAGCCTCTGCCCCTGGATGAAAAGGAGGTGGTCAATTTTTTTATGCAACTGATGAATTTCCATTTCATTATGCAGATTTACCCGGTAATCATGCTCTGCATTGAGGCGGTCCCGGGACTCCTGCCGGTTCTGACTCATGATAATGAAGGGAGCCTGGATCGCAGCGACTGCCGAAAGGACGAGGTTGAGCAGGATGTAGGGATACGGGTCGAATGGTCTCGTCACAATAATGAAAGTATTTACGACGATCCACAGGAACATCACTCCGGTAAAAGAGATGATGAATGTCCAGCTCCCCGCAAAGTCGGCGATATGGTCGGAAAGCCGCTCCCCGAAGCTCAGTTGCCGGTCAAATTCGATATTGATATTTTTCGCGAGAAGTTCATGGTCTTTCATTGTTTGTCTGACCGTGCCTTCCAGCACGGTAAGCTCAACTTTCTCATTCTTGAGAACCTCCCCGACATACTGCGCCCTGAAACGGTCGAGATCAGTTCGGCAGATGTACCCCCCGGATGACCAGGCAGGACATTCTTTCCGTATCAGCTCAGTGATCGGCTCTGGAACCGATTCCGCAGGCACGATTTCATCGTGTTTTTTGGACTCACTGCAAATCTGGCAGAGAAATGTCTCTTTATTTACCATCCTGTTTTCACCCCATTCAACGTAAATGAATCTCCCTCTCACTATATAGAGGAATGTTGCTACAACGATCTGCGGGTTCTCGATTCCCTGACAACCACTTTACCCATAATTGAAAAGAGGAAAAACAGATTTCCATCAAAGAAAACAATGTCAGATTTTTTTTAAAAAATAATTATGATTTTTTCAGCACTTTCTCGTGTTGTCTTCAAGATCATGTATCCAGCTGGCAACTGCCCGAAGAACGGTCATGGTTTTCTCGGTCTTATGGAGATTCCCGCTCTGGGTATAAACACCGTCATTGTCCTGTGAGATTAATTCATTGATCACCCATACGCCAAACGGATCGGTGGTCACAGAAAGACCGTAGGAAAAACCCGGACAATTGATAAAAACTTCACCGGATTCATAGTCAATGTTAATTTTCAGATCGCGATCTTCTTTTTGCACCATATCTTTCAGGAATACCGAAAGATCGTAGGTCGTCAGGATAATTTCAATATCATCTGGATGCAACGTAAGCAATCCCTTCATAAACCCCTTCGCGTGGTTTGAGATAATACTCCACTGAATATAATTAATTACTGGCATAGAGTGTCCTAAATACAATTTCAAGAATTGCAGTCACCCGGACCATAAGAAAGATTCATTATGTCAAAATTGACTCTTTTTTATTATGCCATCTCAAAAAAAAAGGTGTCCCATGAAGTTCGGGGCCGCTGTCAATAATGAGGGGATGATCATTGAAGTTCCCTGTAGTGGCAAGGACTGTGCATGGTTTTTTGACAATCATTGTGCGATCCTCAGCATCGCAAAAGAATTATGCACGAACCAGAAAAAGAAGGGGCCGAAGGGAATGACGGCCGATTAATTTTATAGATCCTGCCTGATCGTGATTTTCTCCCTAAATTTGGATGCGGTGTTCCGGGGTCTCATATCGCCGCATCATCTCACGGTGATGGGTCGCCAGTCCTGTTCTGTTGCTGGCCTCCCGGGTTTAAACTCGCAGACGTAAATCCGTGCGCCATGTTTTCGCTGGTAACTCCTCACATCAGCCAGACTTGAAAAAATGTTTGTGAAATCCTCGCCACACCGGTATTTTTGCGTCATTTTAGAACCTCGACATTGAACCCCATCTGTTGTCATTGATGATTAAGGCATTTATTCGTGCAAGGTGTCTATTCGATGTATGTCCCCCACAACCTTTAACTCCGCTCCAGCCGAATCCAACACAAAATAAGGTGTTACTACATGCCATCAAAACTCCCTGAGTACTTCAACAAATCACCGAGGATCGGAACGCTCAGCACCGCCAATAAAGCGGGAAAAGTCGATTCCGGCATCTTCGGCTCGCCCCGCATGACCGACGAGAGGACCGTGGTCATGGGGCTTGGGAAGAACCGCACGCTGGCCAATCTCCGGCAGAACCCGCATGCCGTGTACCTGATCATGGAGCCGGGAGCATCCATCATGGACTGGAAGGGGATCCGAGTCTACCTGAAGGCAGAGAACATCGCGACATCAGGTCCGGTGCTCGATAACTTCAAGGCCCAGATGGCGAAGGTTACCGGGGAAGAGGCGACAAAGATGATCTATGCCGCGGTGAGCTTCCTGGTCACAGAAGTCCGGCCGCTCATCGATATGGGCCAGGGGTGGGAGAAGTCGGTGTAGGTCTCCTCATCCCCCTTCACCTCATCCTCACCCCCTCTTCCATCTCCTTTTGCATCAGTTCTCAGGAGTACCGTAACGCATTCCGTTTCATCACCGCCTTGTTCCGCATGCCATACACAAGCATTTCAATGGGATGCTATAGCTCACGTCATACAACTGGGACTCTCTTTAGTCACAAGAATAGATATGGTCATCGCTATGCATTCGTATAGGCCGTTATCATGGTTGATGGGATGATACAAGGGGGGGTGAAAAGAGCCACGAATCGGCGAGATTATCGAGGATTTCGGATTTTATGGATGTTAATATTGATAATGGCGACCAAAAAAAGGCGAATCAAACAAGCAGAATAGTGCTGTCCGATATTAAGTGGTGACGAAACAGGTGTTTTCCCTTTTTAACCATCTTGAGAAATGAGGTGTAGAAATTCACTGGCGGGAGAACATGTTTACCCGGTTCAAAGCTGGTGTCAAAATCACCGGAAGGCTTAAATTGTATATGTTACATATACCTAACATAAAGTGTGTTAAAAATAATATAATGTGTGAAATAGATAACAGAGGTTGAGGAAATGAATTGCCAGAAATTTATGGATCGTGGAAGTGTGCCAGTCGAAATCATTTTCGGCGGGAATCAGTTGACTGGTTACCCTCTTATTGCGTTGCTGTCAATTATCAGCGTCTTCAAATCAAACAGGAAGCCGATGACTCAAAGTGACCGGACCGGAGGAGTATAATGGCTGATTTCTCCTGGCCGGTCATAAGCATAGGAATACTCGCCCTGATTATTCTTATCGGCGTCCTGGTCCTTTGGAAGACACTCAAAGACAAAAAATCCGGGTATCCGTTGTCTGATGAGAGAACCCAGCAGCTGAACGGGAAATCTGCTTACTATGCGATGTTCATATGCCAATACTTCATTATAGCATATCTGCTGGTCGATATCGTTGGAAGAGAATTCTTCGGTATGCCGGAAATCGCAGCAGGCTACCCGATGATAGCGGCGGTTCTGGTATCCAGCGTGTCCTTTATTGTGCTTCGATCGTATTTTGATAGAAAAGAAGAACCGTGACAACCGTGAAAACCAGAATAAAAGAGTTGAGGGCACGATATAACCTCACCCAGGAAGATATGGCAAAAAAGGTCGGCGTGAGAAGAGAGACCATTCTCTCCATAGAAAAAGGAAACTATTATCCCTCTGTAAAACTGGCACACGATATCGCAAAAGTCCTGCAAACCACGATTGATGACTTATTCATCTTCGAAGATACTTAGATCCCTGCTTCTCCTGCCCGTTATCCTTTTTGCAGCCAAAAAACCGGGCATCCTACTGAAAATTCTTTTCTAGAGGGAAACCTAACGTATGACGCAATGGTCGCAGAAGAACTGAAGAAACTCAAAAGAAGAATCGCGTTGCTGTTCCCTGCAGTACTGCTGGTGCTGGGCTTGATCCTCTTCGTCCCCGCCGGAACGCTTGACTACTGGGAGGCGTGGGTCTATTGCGCAGCCCTCCTCATACCATTCGTCTTTGTGGTCACTTACCTTCTTTTAAAGGACCCGGAACTCCTGGCGCGGAGGATACGGCTCAGAGAGAAAGAATCCGCCCAGAAAAGAATCATCGGAGCCTCCAGCCTCATTCTCTTCATAAGCTTCCTCATCCCGGGACTCGATCACAGGTTCGGCTGGTCAGACGTCCCGGCTGGTGTTGTGCTGGCCGCAAACGCCCTTGTCATCCTCGGCTACGCCTTCGTATTCCTTGTCTTTAAGGAGAACAGCTACGCCTCCAGGGTCGTGGAAGTCGAACAGAGCCAGAAAGTTATTTCAACGGGCCCATACACACTGGTCCGCCACCCGATGTACCTTGGAACAGGCATCATGTTCCTCGCAACACCAGTTGCGCTCGGCTCATACTGGGCGCTGCCCGTATTTCTCACTCTGCCAATAGTCCTGGTTTACAGGATCATGAATGAAGAAGAGGTCCTCCTGCGGGAGCTGCCGGGATACAGGGAATACACGCAGAACGTGAGGTATCGACTTATCCCGTTTATCTGGTAAACGTGACTGATAAAAAAATCACGGGACCAGGATATTGTTTGATTCGTGTTTTCTGGATGCTAATTGAAAAAATGGCGACCGGATTGGGCGTTTTTTACGCTAAATTCGATGGATTTTCGCTCTCTAATAGTGGAGACATTTCAGACCCATAAAAACGACATCGGTATCTACAAAAACGCCACTCATAATTTTTTAGGGGAAAATCACCGTATAGAGAATATAGCACCCATATGCACAGATTGCCGTGATGGGTATTGTGATGATCCATGCGGTGACAATCGTCCGCACGATATCCCAGTGGACAGCCGAAGATCCCCGTACCGCCCCCACACCCATAATGGCACCGGTGATTGCATGGGTTGTCGAGACCGGAACACCGAATGCAGTGATGAATGAAAGGACAACCCCTCCGGATGTCTCGGCACAGAATCCCTGGTAGGGACGAAGGTGCGTGATCTTCTTTGCCATTGTTTTTACCACCTCCCACCCCCCGACTAACGTGCCAAGCGCTATCGCTGCACAGCAGATTAAAATCACCCAGACCGGTACAATGAATTCGGTGAGCATTCCTCCGGCTACCAGAATGGCAGTGATGACTCCCATCCCGTTCTGGGCATCGTTGCTCCCGTGCCCGATGCTGTAAAACGCGGATGAAAATATCTGCAGTTTTTTTGACAGGAAATTCATTTTCTTTGGATTTTTATTCCTGAACCAGCGGATAAAGAACAGGGAAAAGATGTAGGTAATGATAAACCCGAGAAGAGGCGAAAGGACAATAAAAAGGACAATGGCAAACAGCCCTGAGATCTTCAGGAGGCCGGTGATAATAACAAACGGGACAGAGAGAGCCGCCCCAAAAATTGCACCCGTCACGAGCACGGGAAGAATCGCTTCATCTTTTGTTATTCTACCAATGAGGAAACTGACGATCATTCCGATACCTGCACCGATGGCAGCATACAGGAACAATCCCAGGACGGTACCCCCAGCTGGCAGGATAATTACGCTCATGCCGGCATATGCAACAGCGGATCCGACGAGACCCCCTACCAGGGCATGCGTTGCCGATATCGGGATACCCAGATGTGTTGAGAGGTACACCCAGATCACCGCGGAAAACAAACCAATGACTATCACAAAGGGAGTCAGGTAGACCGGAGCAACAATTCCCTCTCCGATTGTCTTTGCCACCGCGGTAGTGAACAGGAGGGGACCGACCAAATTAAAAAACGCAGCCATCGCCACTGCCTTGAGTGGGGAAAGAACCCGTGTCGCAACAACCGTGGCGATCGAGTTTGTGGCGTCATTCATGCCGTTGACAAAATTAAAAAGGAGGGCAAGGACAATCCCCGCAAGAATAACCGTGTCCATGATGATCACGAGTGCCTGATCGCGATATCGGAGAGCGTGTTTGCGACATCCTCACAGTTGTCAGTCGCTATCTCGAGATGTTCGTAGATATCTTTGAGCTTGATTATCTTTATCGCATCTGTCGTTTTGAAGAGGTCAGTCACGGCATGGGCAAGCACATCATCCGCGAGGTTTTCCAGCCGGTTCACTTCGATGCAACGCTCTTCGATGTACCGTGGATCCTTGAATGATCGGATACTCTTTACTGCACTTTCGATCTCACTTGTTGACATGTGGATCAGTTTTGCCAGTTCGATCATGGGGGAATCGGTGGATTCTATGGAATAGTAGAGCATCTTCTCTGCAGACCCATCGATATAGTCCAGCACTTCATCAAGTGTTGAAGCAAGTCGTGAGATCTCTTCGGGATCAAGAGGGGTGATGAATGTACGGTTCAGCTGTTCGTAGATGTCATGGGTGATCTGGTCGCCCTTGTGCTCAAGTTTCTCGATAGCATGACGTTTCTCTTTGACATTGGTGAAATCCTCGGTCAGTGCGACAAGCTGCCATGCCGCCTCGTTTAAAAGTCCTGCCTGACGTTCAAAGAGATCAAAGAAGATTGTGTCCCTTGGTATCAGCAACTCCTTGATTCCCATGCTTTATCCTCCGTTTATCAGGGTTTTTCGTGTATTCATCCTGTTCAAGCAGTAATTTATCGGCGCTTAATATACCCTTTTTCGACAGAGAATATAGTTATATATATTGTTATCCAATAACAATAGAGATACACTGAAATTTATCACAACTTGGGGTGGATGATATGGAACTCCGGAAATCCAGTTTACCGGCGGATCTTCGTATCGAGAGAAAATCCCCGCCGTGCTGCACCCCCATTCCCGTAATTTACCCTCAAATCATTTCTATTATTAATTGGATAGGGTAATAACCACTTTTTTTAAGATATTTCCATACTATTTGATAAAACCCAAATTTTTGGTAGATCTTAATAAAATGGCGACCGTCCCCTGCACACAATAAAAAGGATTATGGTTATCTCGCGTTCTGCAATCCATCACTCAGAAAATAAATTAAAATCTGTTATCTTATCAACGAGTTTCCTTGCTTCATCCACCGGGACGGCAAAGAATGCAAAAGTGACCGGTAACTGCCCGGACTTGGAGGACTATGCCGAAAGGCACTCTACGACCCTGCCAAAAATTTCTTTTCATTTTCTCAACTTCAGATAATAGTCCTTTTGTATGGCAATTTCATCTAATATTGAATGAAGAACTTTTGATTTCTCTTTAATTTCCAATCCACCAGAAATCTTTTTAGCTTTAGTCAGTGCTTCTTCCAATTCCCCGGTTTCCATAACTGTAGCAGCAATGCAATAATAGGTTTTTGAACGTCCTTCATTAAATTCCCTCAACATCTCTTTTAACAAGAGTTCTCTGGTTTTTTGTGTCTTTTCAAACTCGTTTACCCCGTTCTTCTGAATAAATGCAATATCATCTTCAAGTTTTTGATAACACTTGAATGAATCGGCTTTTTTCCCGGATTCCCTGTGTTTCCTCCATTTCCCACACGTTTCATTTTCTTCGCAGTTCCAGCAAAATTCAATTCCTTTTTTCTTCAGGGCACACGTGATAAAAGGGCAACCGGCACCTGTTCTGGATTCGGTTTTACATCCATCGCACCTGCTTGCACCTTCAGTGTGATAATGAGGGCAGAGTCTGCAGGATAAACCGCAAATTCCAATTTCGGGGTATTTTATTTTCATTGGTATCCCTGTTACCCTATTATCACCCGGTATTTAAAGACATAAACAGGAAAACTGACAGAGCCACTTTAGATTGTCTGGACACAGAGCCCCCGGGTATTGTCAGGCCAGTGTCTTTTAAAAAAAGTGTTATTTCAGCTTTTATTGAGCATTTCTTGTGCGAACTTTTTTGCATTATCCAGGTCTTCATTGTTGGGATGGCCCCAGTTAACCAGGAACATTTTTCCCCTGCAATGA
>JAJRBZ010000002.1 GCA_028679185.1 Methanoregula sp.
GGTCGCAGCGCCCGGAAATCGTCAAGCATTAAAAAAGGGTCAAACTGCGGCACTTCGTAGCTGCCAAATGCCCGGTGGAGACGGACGCCGGCACCTTCAACAGTAGGGTACGCCCTCAGGACCCGTTCGATTGCGCGGACCTGTGTCATTGAGGAGAACAATGAAGTGAGGGCTCTTTAATATATTGGTTGTGAGATATATGAGAAAGAATTCGATCATGGTTACCGGAATACTTTCAGGATAGTGAAGGAAATCATGGGTCTGAAGGATCAGGTACGGGGCATCATCCCCGACCATACACTCTGCTCACTTTCTGATCATTTTGATGTGATTGGGGATATTGCGGTACTCACCCTCGCTCCTTCCCTTGCCGTTTATGGTCATATCCTTGCAGATGCCATCATCTCCCGCCGCCGCAATATCAGGACGGTACTTATCAAGACCTCTCGTATTGACGGTTGCAGCCGCACGGCGAGCTATGAGGTTATTGCAGGCATTGATACAGTTACTACCCATCATGAGTATGGATTTTTGTACCGGCTTGACATAGGAACCGTATTTTATAACCCTCGTCTTGCAAGCGAACGCAAACGGGTTACTGACCAGGTATGCCCCGGTGAACGGGTACTGGTCCCCTGTTGCGGGGTCGGGCCGTTTGTGATTCCGGCAGCAGCCCGTGGTGCCAGTGTCGTTGCTGTAGAGAAGAATCCGGAAGCCTGCCGGTGGCTTGCTGAGAATGTGCAGCTGAACGGCGTTCATGACCGGGTCACACTTGTAAATGGTGATGCATCAGATCCAGATCTTCTGACTGGATTCATGTTCGATCGTGCTGTCATCCCGACACCTTACGGCATGGACACGATCTTTGATGTAATTGTACCAAGGGTAAAACATGCGGGAATAATCCATTTCTATACGTTCAAAAACAGAAAGCAGGCCGATGCCATGGCAGTGGAATTTGAAGAGAAAGGATACGATGTTATACTAAAGCGGGCGTGCGGGAATGTTGCACCGGTCGTAAACCGCTGGGTTTTTGATCTGGTGAAACAGGATTAGTGTGACCTAAAAAAACTTTTTTTTTAAAAATATATTAAAATTTATTGGCAGGACTGTCCTATTGACGGATCCGCCCCTGTGTTATGAGAACAACAACGAGTATCATCCCGATTATGCCGGCAGCAAGGATGGCAGACGGCATGAATGAAAGAGAGGTATCCGGTGAAGCTGGTATAGGTGGCACAGGTGCGCTTGAAATGACGGGTTCAACAGGTGTGATGGCCCCGTCTTCCGGCACTGTTCCCGTTGCAGATGGTAGAGGGATTCTCTCCTCCTGCAGTCCAGTGCCTGTGTCATTGCGGATAGTGATGGCAAAAAGGGAGAAACCCGGACTTTCTGCCCGATAAACCATCCGGCCGTTTTCACTTCCAGCCATGAGGACCGGCAGGCAGGCCCAGGTGCTGGAATTAAGCCTGCACAATGTGACATCATCCCTGGTTGCATGATGCTCACGTATCACCACCAGAGGCACATCAAATTCTATCAGCGCCGCTGATATGACCCCTAAGCGTGCCGAAATAACATCTATATACTGGTAGACTGGTGTATCCAGAGGGGGGACCCCGGCTGGAAGAGAGCTGATCTTCCACGCAGTGATAATACTACCGGACAGATCCCGCCCGGTTATTGTGATGCGCCTGAATGCCGAGTCACCACCGACATTCACGGTCAGGTTACTCTGGAGGCAGGTAACCGGAGGCACCGTCGATATTACCAGATCATTACCGCCATCGATTGTTGTTTCCGGGGACTGGGAGGGAACAGGCGAAGTGGTAGGGGTGGGATACGGTGATTCTGTAGGTATCGGAGTCCATGTTGGATCCGGTGAGGATGTAGGAGCGGGAGTACGTGTGATTGTAGGTTCCGGTGAGGGCGATGCGGTCGGCAGTATGGTATCTTCCGGGGTGATAACCGTGATATATCCTGTACGGCTCAATGTACTTTCGACAGTAAAGTTCTGTACGGTCAGGTTTACGGTATAAACCCCGGGTGTCTCATATACATGATACGGGTTGTTGAGGTCACCTGTACTGGTATTAAACCACGTGCCATCGCCAAACGACCAGTTCCAGAAGGACGGCAATCCTCCGGTGGACAGGTCGGTGAACCGTACGGCAAGCGGGATGGTCCCGTACGTTGAAGAAGCGTTAAAATCCAGAAGCAACGGGGAAATACCTGTAGCATACCGGAGTTCTCCGGTCCCACCCGTGCGGAAACTGATCCGCGGATTACCTTTTCTGTCAAGAGCAAGCGAGCTGTACAATCCTGAGTTCACTGCGGTATCCACAGTAACATTTGTCCACAGACTGCTGGTTTTTTGCGCATATTTCAAATGACCGTTGGTGCTGTCATAATAACTGATACTGGGATTTCCCGAACTATCGAAAGCAAGAGAAGTATACAAACCGACGTTCCCTGTCCTGTCCACGACTTCTTTTACCCAGGTACTGCCAGTTTTTGTTGCATATTTCAGATCCCGGTTAATCGCGTCATAATAGCTGATCGCAGGATTTCCCGAGTCATTGAGTGCCAGTGAGGTGTAATATCCGGTGTTGCCAGTAGTGTCTACTGTTACATTAGTCCAGGTACTTCCTGCCTTTGTTGCGTACTTTAAGAACCCATGCCCGGCATCATAATAACTTATGTGCGGATTTCCGGCACTATCCATGGCAAGGGATGAATAGGTGCCGACATTTCCCGAATTGTCCACGGTCTCATTAATCCAGAAATCCCCTGTTTTTTGTGCATATTTCAGCTTCATATTGAGAAGGTCCTGGTAACTTATTCGCGGATTGCCGTCATAATCGAGCGCAAGGGATGTATACCTGCCGACCCCCTCACTGTCTACAGTCTCTCTTGTCCAGTTCTCCCCGTTTTTTATTGCAAAGGACAGGTTCCCATGGTTCCCGTCATAATAACTGATAAGGGGTTGTGAGGTAACTCCTAGTTTTATTGAACAGTACTCACCCGTGCCATTCACAGGATCAGCAGTCCCATTAAACCATACGCCTTCATTCTTTGTGGCGTATTTCAGGTGACGGCTGGTCCAGTCGAGATAGCAGATCCAGGGATTTCCAGCAGAGTCTAGAGCAAGAGAAGTATACCACCCCGTATCACCGGAACTATCAACAGTTTCAGTTACCCAGTCAAGAGCACTGACATGTGACAGAACCTGAGAGAAGAACAGGGCAACGATAAGGATGAGAAAAGCATGTTGTATCCTTCTTCCAGTCGTGGTACAGATCCGGTCATGCATGCATGGATAATTTGTGCCATGGTTATAACCGGTGTCAGAAAAACTATACGCAAAACTCCTCAAACCTGTCACTACCCTGTGTGTCCAATCAGGGTGATGCAGGAATCAGGCAGGACAATTCACTTACTAGGTCATGCTGATATGACGGCAAGTCCCCGTGTACTAGCGGTTAACGTTAAGTTTTATAAATATTGTTAAAAAGTTCACCTGACATAACCCGGTGCTCCATACGGGTACACCCGGCCCGATATCCCGGTTCAACGCCATGCCGGGTTCATTATTATTACCCGGTAAATACCTAAACTATGTTATATATACAAAGGATGCTTAGGGGAAATTTTGCCTTTGATGAATCGTATATAATTAAGTAGATAACACCAGAGTCAACACTGGATAACGGATGGGGATAATGCTGCAGTTTTTTGACAAGGTCAGGTGGTGGTCATTCCTGATTATGGGTATCCTTGTGTGTCTCGCATGGTATGCAGGATGTCTGGACGAATCTGATACCATCACCAGGACTCCTGCAACTATGACTCCTGTGATCCAGGCAAAATTTGTGAAAGGAGATATCATCGCCATGACTGCGTCATCTGCCGATTCGTACTTCATTATTCTGAATTACGATTCCATGACCGGCAGGTACGAACGTGCATTTGTGTATCAGAAAACAGATGGAAGCTGGTACCGGTACAACAATAAGTCAGAATTTTCTGATCGTGATCTGATAGAAAAGATCTACACGGTAAAAGTCGGTTATGTACCAGTATCCCTGATTCCTGTCAAGACACCGGTGCCGGTTCTCGTTACGCCGAATGTGGTTCCTGTGCCGTCAAAAACGGGCGCACCCCCCTCACAATCGCTGGGTGGAATGGCCCCGGCCGCCCGGTTCACGGCCAGTCCTGTGCAGGGGCAGTCCCCGCTGACCGTGCAGTTCACTGACACATCAGTTTCCGCGGGCTCGACCTCATACCAGTGGGACCTCAACAACGACGGGATCGTAGATTCCTCTGCAAAAAACCCGGTATACACATACCAGAAGACAGGCAACTATACGGTAAAACTTACGGTGACCAATACCAGCGGGAGTGACAGTGAGGTCAAAACAAATTATATCCGGGTATCATCATCAGTCACCCAGACCCCCATACCAAC
>JAJRBZ010000037.1 GCA_028679185.1 Methanoregula sp.
ATTATGGGGATTTGAGGCTGGTTAGGGTTGGAGGCAGCAGACCCCGGTCCCTTTTTTATTCTGATTTGCTGTTTACCGGTGAACCGGTACGAAAATATCTTCTGTTACCCCATATCACGTAATCGCTGTCAGTAGAGGTTTTGATTCGTCAACAATTTGTTCGATCATTAGTAATGAAGTGTTATGATGTGCAAGATCATTCAATAACCGTCACCGCATCAGAACCGTTAATTATACTCCTCAGTTTTCCTGGATTTTTCCCAGTGCCTCGGCTGCTTTCCCCCGCGTTATTTCATCCTCATCATTCAACGCCAGCCTGAGTGCGTCTATTGCCGTTTCTGATTTTATCTCACCGAGCGCCCATGCAGCCCCATGCCTGACATAGACATGGTTGTCTTTCAGGGCCAGAATAAGCGGTTCAACAGCCTTTTCCGATTTTCTGTGTCCAAGCGCCCCGGCTGCGGAAGAACGGACAATTTCGTCAGGATCTTTGAGTTCCTGTATCAATTGTTCAACGGATTTTTCGGCGGGAATATCTGACGGTACGGCTGTATCCACACGGGCAGGTTCGACTTTTTTGTGGACTGGTATTTTTGACTTCTTTTTACTTTTTGAGACCATAATATGTCACACCTCTTGCTGGAACTTCCCTGATATGACGGATATCGGGATATAGTATAGAAGGTCTCCTGTAATTTTATGCGGATTTGAACAGTCATATCCGGGCAGAGCATGTGGATATCTATCAAAGGTATATTTAGAGATTTGCAGTTCGCGGATTAATGCAAAGATGCTTTGAAACGGATGAAAATATTCCGGATGTGATCTGGCCGGGCTGGTGCTGACCCGTGTTGTGGACCCGGTGACCACTCAGCAGGTGGTGGGGATGATTATGGTGATGGGGGTATGAATTGAACTCCCTTCCCCATTTATCCACAGTCGGAGAGACCTGATAATTCAGGCCTCATAGGCAACAAGGATTGCCCCGGTGTCCTTTTCTGCGACTTTTAACTTTGCGATTTCCGCTGCAGTAAGTTTCTTGTAAGGATGAACCTTCTCGTATGCAATCAGGGTCACCCCGAGTTTCTGTTCGAGGGCACGGATCTCCTTGATGGGTGCCTCACCGAGTTTTGCCGGTCGTACACACTCCATAAACAATCACCATGGGTCATTATCCTGCACTGTGGATATATATTTTCCCGAAAATGGGCTTGGAATAGCTCAGATTTTTCTAAGTTGCATGAGACAAGGGTTGTTCGATTCCTGATATTATCCTGCTCCCCTTGTCAATAAAAAAAATGCCGGTTTATTGAGTAACCATTACTATTCAATCACCTGGCAAGAAGCGCTTCAATTTCATGATCGATATCGAGGAAATGAAAATTAGCCCAAATTGGGCCCCGATCCTCTCTTCAATACTCCCCTACTATATGGAAAAACCCTGTAAAACTCCCCTTTTTTGTTCGTGTGGAGAATATACTCAATTATCGCTCTGTTTGACAAAATACGGCAGATTTACACCTCATCTATTGGTTATTACAGCCCCATAAAACGACCTGTATTTTGCCCCCTGTTTTATGCTATCCGGATCCCCGAAACACTGCCAGAACGCGAATATGAGGGTCGTTTTTTCCGGGGGTCACCGGAAAAAGGCAATTGACAGGAAAAGCAAGCCTATCGAATGGGCAGGTAGCATAAAAGAAAACGTAATGACCGGATTGACAACGCACCATCGCGACCGGATAGAGAGAAACACCCATCAGTAAAAGAGGAGTTTATCCAGTCAGATCTTCTCCACTCTCTACGATAAGGGCCAACTGCTGCCGGAAAGCAGGCCCGATCTTAAAATATTTATTAATAGTTTATCACCCACTTTAACATAGGTACAGCAATGAAATCCAGCCGGCAGGATATCCTCGCGTCTCTTAAAAATCTCAAAAAAGAAGTGGCAAAAGAGTATTCAGTCAAGATGATAGGAGTATTTGGCTCAGTCGCCCGGGATGAGCAGACCGGGCAGAGCGATATTGATCTCCTGGTGGAGTTCTCAAAACCAGTGGGGTTTGTCACCTTCATGCGACTTGAAAATTTCCTTTCCGAGCGACTTGGGACACAGGTCGACCTGGTGACGTCAGATTCCTTAAAACCGGTGATCCAGCAGGATGTACTCTCCGAGGTCATCTATGTCTGAACGGGAAGTGAAACTTTACCTCACGGATATTGATGACGCAATATCTGCGATCCGGTCATATACGAAAGGCATGACATACGAGTAACTGCCCGGTGACCGGAAAACACGCGAGGCGATCATTCTCAATTTTATGGTGATCGGGGAAGCGATCAAGAAAATCCCTCCGGAGATTATCAATCGCCACCCGGAGGTTCCGTGGAAAGAGTTTGCGGGAATGCGGGATGGTGCACGGGTATTTCCATGTATGTCCCTCAATCGTCTGGGAGACGAGGAGGCACGATCTCGCACCGCTTGCGGCTGTGATAAAAGTGCTGCTCCGTGAATATACCTGAACGGTTATACCGGGTCATCCCCCGGAAAACACCCTCTTCATCAGCCGCTCGGACTGCGCAACCTGCCCGCCGGCAACCTTCCGGTGCTTATCGGACATGATACCGTGACGTGCTGCTGCTCTCCCTCCATTCCCCCACCACACTTATCCCGCTCCCCACCCAATCCCTAATCACCAATGTCGCCTGATCCCGACCAGCCGGAACCCATCATGGACCTCAGCGACAGAGAATACTTCTCCGAAAACTGGGCCTCCCTCCCCTTGTCGCCATCGATCCCCTTCACAGCCACCAAAGAAGACACTGATCAATGATTCTGCCAATCATGTATTCAATTCAGGAGCGGCTTATATTTCAGACAAATAATGGCTTAATGTAATTGTTCACAGATGCTTTGCACCGCTGCCTTGCCAGCATTTATGGATTCAAGAGGATATAATCGACTAGCCGGGATCGCATTTCTTCTTATAATTCCGAGTGAGTCACAAAAATACCAATGAGGTTGCAGAGAGTGATAGTTATGCAAAAGGAAGAGTTAATCCATCTCCATATGCTCATGATGCATATTAAAAAATACTGCGAATCCATGACAAAAGAAGAAATCCCTTCAGAACGATACGATTCTTTAGAAATATCACCTCTCCATATCCATAAAGAAAAGAAAGCTCACAAGGATGCTCTCCTGACGCTTGGTGATGAGATCGTTACTCATATTCACAGGAGATCAATTCATATTATGAACAATTCTTCAGGCAATATATCAACAAAAATTGCGGCACAACATTGATTTTTAAAATAAAGCGCTGACATTACACCTTCGAGTGAGAGATCTCCTCACAGAATGCAAATATATACTATACAAAAATTGATGTACCCTCTGTCACTGAAATGAACTGAGATCCCATGAAAGCCACTCCAACGCCCTTCACTTGTCCCAGATGCGGTTTTAAAGACGACAAATTTCATCGGGTCTGTCCCGAGTGCGGGCGTCCGTTTGTACGGGATTTCATCGATACACAGGTCCACCCCCGGGACCCGGATCCTGCCGGGATCTATTCAGGTAAGTTCTGGGCACGGGTTTTTCTTGCAGGTACGTTGATCGGACTTGCCCTCTATCTGCTCGCCTCATTCGGTCTTATCTAGGAACTTTGTTTTTCCATGGCAGGTACCAGTAATAGTAAAATTGGAGCCTGTTCTGATACCAGGATGGATACCAGTGTCTGGCAATACCTGGCAATAGCGAATGAGGGTAGCGCAAAAAAATGTGATGGAATAACATTAATCTTTGTTAAAAAGCTATCAAGTCAATCATGCGAAAATATGTAGTTATCTTCTGTTCTGTCCTACTCGTGGCGATGGTATTTTTCCCGGGATGTACCACACAGGACACCGGTCAGCCTGTCACAACACCGGCACCACAGGCCGTGAATAATCCCCCGGTCACAACACCGGCGCCATGGGTTGAAAACGTTCAGCTCCCGGTCGCAACACCAACGCCACTGGTTGTATACGTAACGGTTACCGTACCGGTTCCGGCGCAGACAATGGTTACCGGACCGGTTCCATCCCACACATCAGGTGCAACCGTGTGCAGGGGCAGTGAACAAACGGCAGCGGGCATCAGTATAACCGGCAATGTTTATGGTTACGCATCCGTCCCGGATGCCGGTATTGACGAAATCAGGTTCACCATTGGTCTTGACCCCTGCAGTCCGGCACTGGACCTGACACAGCTGCAGATTGTCTTTTCTACACCCGATGCCCCCGCAGTACCCCTCAGACAAGGTACCAGGACCTCTGCTGGTATTTTTACCACAAAAATCGGAACTGCCAAAATCACTGTACAAAATCCCGGTGACGAGGTCGAGATTGCGTTCTTTGTTACCCCGGTCCCGGCCAGCACCAGGATGAACATTGAGTTAAAACTGCCCAGTGGTGCCACCGTGCCGTTCACGACGACCGCACCGGCAAGGATTACAGCAAAGAATATTCTCTCTTAATTACTTTTTTTGTGAATTACAGGCTGCAGATCAGATACAGGGATCATCCCCAGAGTCCGATCATGACAGCTCCAAGAATCATGATAAGAGCCCCCGATATCCGGCCCCGTATCTGCTGTTCATGGAGGAGGAAGCCGCCAAAGAGCACGGAAAAGAAGAGAGACAGCCGCTTTACCGTGATCACATAGGGTACGATGGCCACCGTATAGGCCGTATTGATCGAGATTCCTTCAACGACCAGGATCATCCCGATGGTGAAATACAGGAAGAAGGGGGAATTGAGGAACGGGGGACCTGGCACAACAGGGTCCGGTCCTTCTGGATCGTGTGCACCCGGCGTACGCTTTGTCATCGTCAGCATGGCAATCAGCAGGAAGGCAATGGCTAAAAGAAAGAGGGTGACTGTACTTGCAAAGACCGGGCTGGAATTCCTGACCACCTCCTTGTCATAATTAACCGAGAAACTGTAGAGGAATGCAACAACGAGCATGGACCGTACTCCCGGATCAGAAAGAAAGGTCAGGAAGGGGGTACGCAGGGAGGCAGACTGGCGGTCGCTGGACCGGGAGGTGAGCAGGAAGGCGCCGGCAGTGACAAGGAAGATGCCGGCAGCTCCGGCAAGTGTGGGAATTTCCCCCAGCATGATAAACGACGTGAGGATTAAAAAGACCGGGGTGAACGCGAGGATCGGTACGCACAGGGAGAGATCGGTTGTGGAAAGTGCCCGGTAAAAAAGGATTGTCGCCACGATATTGATGGTCACGGTTGCCGCAAGAGCGAAAACGAGGCCGGGGCCGATGGGCGGGATGCCGTAAAAGAGGACCACAGGAAACAGGATCAGGGAGGCGGCAAGGAAGGAATACCCGGCCAGGAAAAAGGGATGGATTTTTTTTAAGAAGACCTTGACAGAGAGGCTGTACAGGGCCTGGCTGATGGCACCGAGCAGGGCAAAGAGAAACCAGAACATTCCGGTAAAGTGTTACCGGCTCACACCATAAGGATACAGCTAAATTTTTAAAAAAAAATATTCTTTTCCAACAGGTCCCGGTTCATGGTGTCCAGATGTGGACCGCGAAATGATGACCTGTTTTTTATTTTTTGACTGGATTACCCCGTCAGGATTTTTTTATAGTAAAGGTTCTTTTTTGTTGTCAGCAGCCCGCCTCCCCCTGCGTGTTCTGTCACGATGTCTTTAACAGTGTCATTCATGCCTGCGCATTGTCTCGTCGGAAAGATCCTTGTCGAATGAAATGTTGTAAATGTTTTAAATATTTACAATGCTTACAATATTATCATGGCAGCAGTTAAGCGGATACCGGTCTCTGAGCCAATCTGGAAAAAGCTGGGAGAAATGAAGGGTGCCGGGCAAACCTATGATGACCTCCTTGAAGATTTAATAGAACGGTCAAAAAAAGCCCGGCTCGAGGAAGATGTAAAGATGTGGGAGAGCAGTCCGGATTCAGAGTATGTCTCTCTTACGGAGATTGAAGATTGACATTTGAGGTGAAGGTCCACACCAGGGTAATCGCCTATATCAATACCGTTCCCGAAAAATCCCGGCGTATTATCAGAAAAGCACTGGAAGATCTTGAACAGAATCCTTATCCCGGCAGCCGTGGGGACAAGGAAAGGCTTGACGTGGGGCACGGCCGGGAAATATTCAGGATTCATATTGCCCGGACATATACCGCGTTTTATTCACTGGATACAGAAAACAGGATCGTGAAGGTTCACGATATACTTACCACTGAACAGGCCCACAAAAAGTATGGGCGGATATAATCTCCTTTTTCTCCGCTGCTACAAAGGGGATTTACCTGACCATTCTTCAGACATTGCTCTGCTGTTCTCTTCCCTCTGTTACAACTGCTCAATCCGGGAATAGATCAGGCCCCGTTTTACAGCAATTTCCTCCTGCAAACGCCCGTAAAACGTTCCTATTCCTCATTTCCAAAAAAATGCTCCTCCCTTAAAAATGGGATAATTTGAGAGCATTATCGCAAAAAAGCAGAACATTGAGGTTATTTCAAGAGAGATAGAGGAAAAAAGCCGGGGAAAAACACCAGGGGTCAGAGCAGGTTCATTGTATTGAGCAAACAGTGATCAGGCATGCGACTTATCATCCTGCCGGATATGGTTCGCGTTCGCATACCCTCGTCACCGGAAATGATTATCAGGTTCCCGGACGATGGAACCGTGGTGAAGAGAATGCTCATTAGCGATCATTTCTGCGCAGGGTTCATGCCGGATCCCGCCAAACGGAACACGCACCACTCACTTTTCCGAAAATAATGAGATCCATTTTTCACGAATTCGGCACTTTTTTAAAGGCCAGGACCTTGTCATGAGAAGGGGTCTCCGACGGAGAAGTAAGCCGGGCGGAACCCAGGTTTCGTTGCTCACTTCTCGTCCTGACCAAAATCGGGCATTTCCCGTTGTCCATGATAGGCAGTCAGACGTATCGCCGTACGCGGCTGCAATACTCCGAATATTTTCGGCTGAATACCTTTTGCATAGTTTTCTCTTCCGCAAGGACGATTGAATGGTGGACGGCAACCACGAACGCCCCCAACAGGATAACGACCGGGTTTAATGTATAGAGGGAAGCTGCTACGATTGTTGCATACACGCCCACGTACATAGGGTTCCTGCTCAGCCGGAATAACCCGTCCGTTTTGAGGCTGGTGTCCTCCTTCGGGGTTCCGAGACGAAAGGAATCCCCCATGGTAAACCGCCCGAGATACAGGAGAGCGAATCCTAAAAACCAGAACGCGAGCGCAATGAGCTGCAGGAGCCGGGGTACTTCAAAGGGTGAAAACCCGATCCCCCGGCTCGCAAGGGCCATGGCCCCCCAGAGGATGATAATCGAGTACTTGCTTGCGTAAAACAGGGTCCTGTTGATCGGCGCCTTCCCGTCCTGTTCGATCTTTTTTTGCAGGAACAACGCCCCTCCCAAAAAAATAATGATCAGAAAGCCAACGGGAAGGATAGTCACAAGAGCAGCCTCTATCATGGTAGTCAACCCCGAATGTATCGTGTTATACCGTCCTCATGGGATCCTGAAAAATCCCCGTACCAGGAACCAGGTGCCGGTGAGGATTAAAAATCCTGCAATGGCATACGGCCAGATTGCGGCCGGCGCCAGGACAATACCGATCCCGATGAAGGCCAGGAAGGCTCCGATAAGGAGTGTCGTCACGTTCGATCCTCCCGGTTGCGTGCACTCATCCTCCCGGGATTTCTTAACGAGCCTGAACAGTTCCGAACCGATAAGTCCGAGCCCGAGCCCGATGAGGAAGCCGGATACCAGGTAATCGACGAGCAGTCCCACGCCAAGGCCGATCAGGATACCGGCAGGAACGATGAATCCGCTATACCGGTCATTTTTTACGGGTTCTGTCAATCCGCTCTTCAGTTCAATCCGCTTTGCGTCGGTAATTTCAGCACAGTTTTCTGCTTTCATGGTTTACACCTCATGAATTGAATTATGAAAAGGAAGGCAGAGATGTTATGAATTGAGCCATACATGTATGGCTATATTTATATCATGTCTCAGCAATCAGATCGGGTTATGAAGAAGATGACGGTCAGGCTTTCGGCGGATATCTTCGATTACTGCAAATCCTATGGCCAGGTCATTGAACGGTTCGAGGTGATCTCGCTTTTTAACATGGTTGACGATATGCACAGCGAAGTGTGCAGGTTTACCATCAGGGAAGGGGTCCCGGTCGACCAGATCCAGTGTAATTATGTCTCGAATCTCATTGTGCTCCAGAACAAGGGCCGTGAATATACCTGTCTTGTCAAGGGCACATTTTCCGACGATATTACCCGGTTTCTCCAGACATATGGTTCAAAGTTTGAGCCCCCGATTGTCTTTGAGAACGACTGCCTGACATTCAACATGGTCGGAAACCCGGAGGATTTCAATACGTTCGTTACTGATGCCGCACAGAAAGGGTGGGGACTTACGATCCTCTCGGTCTGCGATTACAATCCCCATGTCGACGGGATTTTTGACGTCCTCACTCCAAAACAAAAGGAGATCCTGCTGGAATCGTATCGGTGTGGTTTTTTCGATCATCCCCGGAGGATTAACGCCGGTGAACTGGCAGAGAAGATGGGCATGCACAAAACCACGCTGCTGGAACACATCCATAAAGCAGAGAAACGGCTGATCGGGCATATCCTCGGACAGGTTGCCTGATTTTGTCCGGTTAAATCTTCTTCCTGCGCCTGCCGGGACCATTCAAGAACGGAATGCTGCCACGAGATTGAGATGAATAAAACAGGCCTCACCTCCCCCCACCAAATAATTATCACCTCCCCGGACGATGGAACCGTGGTGGAAAGAATGCTCATTGGCGTCATGTCTGATACCCACGATGATATTGCGCAGACAAAAAAAGCCGTGTCACGGTTCAACCGCGAGAGCGTGGAGCAGGTGCTGCACGCGGGAGATTTCATATCCCCGTTCATGATCGATACCTTAAAGGAACTCAAAGCACCCTTAACAGGGGTATTCGGGAACAATGACGGGGACAGGCTCCTGCTCGAAAGAAAATCCGGCATGCTTCCCTCCATGAAGATCACGGGAACGTTTGCCCGGATCGGGATGGGAGAGATGAGGATCGGGCTCCTGCACGGCAATGACCGGGAACTGGTTGAGGCGCTTGCGGCCTGTGGTTCCCTCGACCTGCTGGTATATGGTCATACCCACCGCCCGGAAATCAGGAGAGAAGGGCCCCTGCTGATTGTCAACCCCGGCGAGGTGTACGGGCACCTGACAGGCAGGAGCACCGTGGCGCTCGTCGATACGGTAAAGCGGTCCGCTGAGATCGTGGATCTATGAGGCCCTGAAGCGGTTCTCCCATACTGCACATTATTCACTGTTCCAGGGATGACAATTTTTATTCTTGCAAACCTCGATTGTTACACTGTTCGATGGTATACCAGCTGTAATCACAGTGCCCGCAGACGTATGTATCCGTTTCCTTCCGGTAGCGTACATCCATATAACCGCATAACGGGCAGGAAATCTCTTTGACCGTCATGCTTTTGTGTCCGGTTCCCTCCATGTCACTCCTGTACAAAGTAGTGGAATGCAGGGGTCTTTGTATGATCCTTTTGCTGCTGGCATTTCCACTGACCCGTCAGGTATTTTTTCTTACCGGAACGATCCTGGCATGAGTAAACGAAAATGCATCAGAATGTGTTTTCAGTTTTTGCAAATCAGGGAAATATATTTCAGGTACAATAACTCCTGACAACAGCTGGTGATCAACATGATCGGTGATATGATCGGTGAATTAACCGGAAAAGTTGTCGGGCAGCGTGTCATACGCCGCCACCACACAGGCGAGATGAAGCTTGAGAGGACCATAGAAGCGAAAGGAAAGATCCTCGGCACTGAGGTGACCTTTATTGCCACAACCAGAACATGGGAAAGACCCCAGGGTGGAATGTATACGCGAGGTAACGGAGTTATGATGACAATGAAGGGAGAAAAAGTGAAGTTACATGGATCCGGTATCAGCGTTCCGGGAAAGGGCCCGGGTATGAACGTACGTGGAGTACGTTATGCCCAGACCGCATCTCCATCCCTCAGCAGGCTCAACAATGCTGCTCTGGTCTTCGAGCTGGAGATTATGCCGGATGGAACGGTCCATGACAAATGGTGGGAGTGGAAATAAGAGTACATCCCGTAAGGTTCAATGGCCTGAATGCCGAATCCCTCTTTTTTTAAAATAATTCTGATGATAGTCATAACAACCTGGCCGGGGAGTCAGTCCTTTTCAGGCCGTTCCGGGGTCTCATAGGTGCGGGATACCTGCCCTGCAAACCCTTTCGTGGTGCGTACGAAAAGGCAGTAAGCGAGAGAAATATCAGGTTAAACGCCTTAACTCATCAGGATAAGATAATAAGGCGATGAGATTTTTGAACCAGAATTCCGCAATCAGGATACAATACAAGGGTTGATTGATTTGACAGCAAAACAAACTTCCCCGGGCATAAAGATAGCATGAATCCTATAATCCAGGTTGAAAACATTGTCCGCACATTTGGCAGCACGCGGGCGATTGACGGTATCAGTTTTTCTGTGGAAGAAGGAGAAGTCTTTGGGGTCCTCGGGCCGAATGGTTCGGGCAAAACCACGCTCGTGCGCCTGCTCAATGGTGTGCTGGCCCCCACATCGGGAAAAGCGTTCCTTTTTGGCAGGGATGTGAGCATTGACGGGTCGTATGTCCGGAAAAGGACCGGCGTGCTCACCGAAACCCCGTCCCTCTATGAGCGCTTCACGGCACAAAAGAACCTCACCTTCTTTTGCAGGTTTTACGGTATTCCTGATGCAGAGATCCCCCAGCGTGTTAAAAGGATCCTTTCGCTTTTGGATCTTGCAGACCGGGGCAATGAAGCCGTGGGCGGATTTTCAAAAGGCTTAAAACAGCGTCTCGCGATCGCCCGTGCCCTTATCCATGACCCGCAGGTTATTTTTCTCGATGAACCTACATCAGGCCTTGACCCGGAAGCGTCACGGCAGGTGCAAGGGATCATACGCGGGCTTGCATCAGACAAGGGGAAGACGATCTTTATGTGCACCCATAACCTGAATGAGGCGCAACACCTCTGTTCCCGCGTTGCGATGATCAATAAGGGGAGGGTTCTAGCGCAGGGAACCATACGGGACCTAACAGACCGGCTCTGGAAAGCGGTGCCCATTGAAATGGAGTTCCTCAACCCGGCCCCCTTGGCAGTAACAGAAAAAATCCGTACGATGGAGGGGGTAACCATCGAGGCCCAGACCGTAAATACCCTGACCCTGCGGGTTTCGCACAGGGACCTCGTTCCATCAGTGATCGGGACCGCGGTAAAAAATGGCGCCGAGATCTTCCGGGTCACCCCCCGGAACTATACGCTTGAGGAGATTTATTTTGCCGTCCAGGCGCAGGAAGGTGGTGCAGCATGAACTGGCAGTATATCCGGGCCCTGGCAGAAAAGGACCTGTCCGACGTGGCAAAAAACCGTATCGCTGTCATTGGGGCTGTCGTGCTTTCGGTGGTATTTGCCATCGGCTTTCCGCTGCTGATCACCCAGATAGCTGTCATTTCCGGCGGAGATGACCTGTCGGAGTTTGACACCATCTCAGCCATTATCCCGGCAGACAAACTGGCAGGGCTCTCCCCCGGACAGCTCCCGATCGTCCTTATCCTCGGTTATCTTATTGCACCACTCTTCCTGGTGCTCCCGCTGATGCTCTCCTCTATCATAGCAGCAGAGGCTTTCGTCGGTGAGAAAGAACGAAAGACCCTTGAAGCGCTCCTCTATACACCGGCAACCGATGCTGAACTGTTCATCGGGAAAGTACTGGCCGCTCTCATTCCGGGCATTGTATTCACATGGGCAAATTTTGTGATCTTTGCCATCGTGACAAACATAGCGGGTTACCCGGTTATGGGCAGGATCTGGTTTCCGACAGAGAGCTGGCTGGCACTCATGATCGTTGTCGTGCCGGCCGTTGCCCTGCTCGGGGTCTCGGCGACGGTGATTATTTCAACAAAGGTCAGTACATTCATGGAAGCCTACCAGGCATCCGGGGCACTCGTCATCCTGATTGTCATGCTGGGAGTTGCCCAGAGCACAGGTCTGTTATTCCTCTCGCCCGTTGTTGCCGTGATCGTTGGCCTGGTGCTGTTTGTCCTTGATGCATTCCTTATCCGGGCAGGAATCCGGCTCTTTTCCCGGAGCGAGTTGATCTCGAGGATTTGAATACGACTTAAAAAAGCCACGTGATGACACTGCCGGGTAAAAAGGATATGCCGGTCTCGTATTACACCGGGGAAAAATCGCTGCTCCCGCATACCCTTAAAAGAATGGGAAAATGACCTGATCGGGAATTATTTCGAGGTGTACCGGACGGCACATAAGTACCAGTCTGGGAACCACCGATAGGCATGTTCATCTCTGCCTTCCGCAACTGCCTCAGCGTTCCTGCATCCTTCCGGTACCGCATATCACGGGAACACCTGCCAATGTAAAGAAAGACCCGTCTATGGACGGACATGCCTGACAGTAGCCATCAGAAAATAAAGATACGGCTTAGCAGAATATTGCATTCACGAATAAGGCGATCATCAATGATCCCTAACTCTCCTTCAATGAGGTCTTTTGAAACGGTTGCAACTTTATCGAATTTTATGACCGAAGACCTTTTTTAGACCCGTCTCTGAAAATGATGGGTGATCTGCTGATATGAGGAGATCAGAATCCGTCAGGTGCGATGGAACTCTGGCCGAGATGAATGCCACGATAGCATCCTGAACACTTTCGTGAATAACCAGCGCCGGACGAAGTTTTGTTGCAGTATTGTCCGTGAAGGGAAAATGGACCAGGACAATTTTGGCCTTCATCGGTACCTTACTTTTAAATCTGCCACCATATAGATATCGGGTTCATTATCGAGAAAATTTGAGAGGGAATACTCTGATACTGCATAGAGAGTATCCTTTCTCCCTCCGTCTTTTGTTTTGGATTGTATGGAGGATTTTTTTCCGGGATGATCCTTTGGCGTCCGGGATGCTGCCTGTACGGTCATTATAGCTTTATCGTTCCTGTATCTCCTTTATTGTTTCGGATCAATGATTTTTTGATGCATCCAGGGGGCTGTCCTGATCGAACACAATACCCAAAAACCTCCCGTATACCGGCCAGTCAGCAGATTGTGCACAACAAGTCGGGAGTCACGCGAAAAAAGTTCTCAACGAAAAGAATCCGGTACTGCCAAAAGCATCGGGTTCTATAAAATCCCTGCTTCGGTCGCCATTACACAGGTTAATGTCTAAAAAAAACGTGGTAACCAGAATATGATATCAGAAGTGATGGGTTGCAATAGCGCACTTACCGATCACCCTGCATCTGTTTTGAGCGATGCTTCGGTTCTCAAAATTTGTAATTTATAGGTAATGATAAATATTGTATGAGCAATACAAACGCAACCCATACCATCTGTGTGGGAAAAGGATGTGAGTTATGCGTTTCATTGCACTGGTGAAATTCAAAAAAAATCCCAGGGAATTTGTTGCCGAGAACTTAAAAATGATTGAAAAAGAATCGAAAAAAGGGATTAAATACCTGAGCATCAACTGGACGCTCGGCAGATACGATGCTGTCGCAATGTTTGAAGCCCCGAATGAAAAAGAAGCAATGCAATTGGCCATTCGTCGGGCAGACTTCCTGGATATGGAGACCCTCGTTGCCATCCCGGCGGAAGAAGCGAGGAAACTCGTTGATTAGATAAAAAGATTTTAACCTATTTTTCTGAAGTTATATCACACATGCCGGATTCCAAAAGCGCTCAAATCTATAACCCTCCTTTTTTAGTTCGGGGGCTGGATTTGAATTAAAAACTGTTTGATCCGCCTTTTTTTAGTTGCCATTTTTTTCTTTAACATCCAGAAAAATCCGAAAATATCAAAAATCCAGTCAATTCGGGGCTCTTTTCGATACCTCTTATCCCCATAGAAATGCATAGCGAGATCATAACTACCTCTGTGACTATATGGGCGTGCCAACGCGAAAAAATGCCACTCTTTTGGTATTGATGAATGTTTAATCAATAGAATTTGGAGCCTGTCACTTCTGCTTTCTCTTTGTGCTGTCGTACCCGCACCAGTTGCATGAATAGCTTCCGTCGGGTCTGATCTTGATGTTCGCAGCCTGGCACATCTCACAAATCCAACGATTGTGTTTCACATGAGGGGTTTGTTGTTGCTAATCCATGGGGATTGATTGCTAATTTTCCCCATAAAAAGATGTCCGTGATAAAATTAAGATTCTGGATCAGAGAGCGATCCCCAGCAGGCTAAGAATAATCAAAAGTATTGCCCCGGGGAGCCCGGCAAGAGCACAGATAATGACAGTGATCCAATCGAATCCGATATCGGGTTTTCCGGCAAATTGCATGAGGTGAAAAAAATTCACGATGAACAAAGTGATGAGCCCGATAATTGCGTTTATCACCAGATGGGAGACGTTCTTAACGACATAATATGCAATCAATAAAAAGATAATAATAACCAGTATGAGAATTGCAGTGCCAAGGAGTGTCATATACCACACAATATCATTACGTGGTATTAATAATCCTTTATCGTGGTAAAAAATTAAAAAAAAGAACCAGGCAACTCCCATCTACCGTAGTAATAACTCAACTTCCCTCGAGGACCTCGTTACAGTATGAATGCCACAACGGCGACAACGACGAAGATTATTACAAGCCACTTCGCGATATCCATGGAAAACCCTGCTATGCCCCGTGCACCCAGTATATAGGCAACCAGTGCCAATATGAGGAATAGTACTGCCAGTTCAATCAGCATTTTTCATCTCCTATTTTTTTTCACTTTTGATCCGGCCGCGTGTCCGGCAACTTTATGGGCACCAATTTTTTCATCGGTTGCTTTCTGAGGTTTCGCACCGGGGTGTTCCAACTGGTCAAGCGACTTGGTGACATCACTGTGCATTTTTTCCGTAGCAACCTTTGCATCATATGACGCTGTATGCGCCCTCTTTTTTGTATCTTTTTCAGTCATACTGTTTTCAACTCCTCTGATACATCACCCATTGTTCACGACTTCATTTTTTCTTCTTCAGTTGTGATGCGGCTTCGTGGGCCGCAATTTTAACATCAGAAACGGCTTTGTGGGTACCGATTTTTACATCATCTGATACTTTCTGTGCTTTATCTCCCCCGCCTTTGAGCAGGTTATGGGCTGCGACCGTTGCATCATCATATACGGCGTGCGCAGCCACATTGGCGTCGTCGACGGCCTTACTGGCCTTAACTTTTAAATTGTCAGTCATTTTGCATCTCCTCCCTTATCAGGGCAAGCCATTTTAAAGCAAGAAAGGATATAAATCTCTCCTGATGTTTCAAAATCTGAAACTATCAAAAATTTTTGGTTTTTAGTACAGGAAAATATTGTACATACCGAGGTTCAACGGCCATCATTCGTATTTTCCCACCTGACACCTGCCGTTTACCAACCAGGCTGGTGCTTTAAAAACCCTGTAATTCATCAAAAGATCGAAATGATTTTTCAAATTTTGTAACAACAGGTGAAATTTATACGTATTCCTGCTATATACCGGCTTGCTCTGATACGAGTAATTAACCAGGTGAAATTTCTGGATGATGCCTCTATCGCATCAAAAAAATGTCATATCAGGGAAACAAAGAACTGCATTTGCGAGAATGATGAAAATATCTCAGGGAAACTGTGGTGATTTACATGGATGATTTATCTTCACGGGATGATGAAAAAGCCCGGGAACAGGCAACAGAAAAGGGACGGAAAGCGGAACAGGACCGGCAGCGGAATGAAGAAAAAGCCCGGGAACAGGCAACAGAAAAGGGACGAAAAGAGGAACAGGACCAGCAGAAGGTGCGTGAACAGGCAACAGAAAAGGGACGGAAACAGGGACTTAAAGAGGAACGTGCACGGGAAAAGGGGAAAGGCGGGTCCGGGATAAAGATACTCCTTTGGATCATTTTGTTAGTCATTGTGATTCTGGCCGTTTCACTGCTGACGCTAAGCGTAACTGTCACAAATGTAACACCAGGAAACGCGTTACCTTTCACGACCAATTATGGCGTTTCATTTCCTGAAGGCCAGACAATTACTATTGGCAACACCCACATCAACGTGCTCTCGTTTGAGAACGAGCTCATCTCTGATATTGATGGCGACCGGCAGAAACTGGTAGTAGGCGAGGACAGGGTTATATCAGAGAGGCGTGCAGTGATCACCACCCTTGGTGCCATCACGCTTATGGATACGAACTTCGAAATTAATCTGAAGTACAAAGGCGAGCGTGACAACCGGGCATACTTCGATATGGCTGTGCACACTTCAAAACAGGTACCGGAGATCCTCCTCAATCAGCTGCTTCCATCCGAGATTGATGCCAGGCCTATATGAATCGCGAGTAGACAGAGTTAGACAAGCGAAGATTAGAAATAGCGAAATTCCCAAAAAATACGAAAAATGGTCTGATCTATAAGATGATAAATTGAAAACTCTTTTTTTATCTGGACAAAAAGTTGATCAGTTGACATGTTATATTCAAAGGAACGAAGGAGCATTTGAGTCCGGGTTAGATAAATTAGGGTTAAAATAGGAAATAACAATTAAATATGCAAAATTAAATTTCCTTTTTGGGCGCTTAACCACCGGTTGAAGATTTAAAACAATGCGGCAATCCGGTGAGGAAAGGGTAGGAAGAAATCGGGAAAGAGATGAGGGGATAAACAAAAAGAAAAATTATGAGTCGGGGATATGACAAGTCGTGGTAAAACCACCAAAATTATATCATCAGGGAGTTATTGAACTAATAAATAAGGTGAAATTACCTTGCTTTCCGTTCTTTTGATAGACGATGAACCTGCATTGCTGCAAGTACTCAAACCGTTTATTGAACGATCCGGCGAAATGAGTGTTCTCACTGCACAATCAGCAACCGAGGCACTTAAGATTCTGCCTGAAAAATCCTTTGATGCTATTATTGTGGATTATGATATGCCGGAGATCAATGGCATTGAGTTTTTAAAAATTCTCCGCTCGCAAGGGGATACCACACCCGTGATCATCTTTACTGGTGTCGGGCACGAGCGCACGGCAATCGATGCAATAAATTATGGTGCAAACTTTTTCTTACAAAAAGACGAAGACCCGCAGATGCTGTTCCATGAACTGTGCGACATGGTCAAAACTGCCGTAGAAAGCACGTATATCGGAAAAAAACTGGGTACATCAAGGAAAATCATATCCGATATAATCAATTTTTCCTTAGATCCGAGTTTTGCCATCGATCGTGAAGGGAAGGTGGTGGTATGGAATGCTTCAATGGAACAGCTAACAGATACGCCGGCAAGTGAAATAATCGGAAAAAGCGATTATCTTTATACAGTACCCTTTTTTGGAACCAGGAGAAAAATGCTCGTAAACCTCATTTTTGAACCGGACGAGGAGATTAAGCGTCAGAAGTATATGATTATCAGCCGGGTTGCAAAAGGCCCGATTATCGCGGTAACCAAGGGGTTAAAAAAGGATGGGAGTGAATGGATGCTCTGGTCAAAAGCTATGCCGGTATATGACATGCAGGGAAATTTCATCGCGGCTGTCGGAATTGTGCGTGATGTCACTGCCACATTCAAGGATATCATGATCCATGATGAAACCCAGGATGTCATTGAACATAAGACAGAGGCTGCATCCCAAACGTCAAAACCGGCAGGGTTGTTCAGTAAAATTTTCAGCAAGGAAACGGACAAAGCATCCTCATATTACAAAGAAGGGGTTGACCTATACATGAAGGAAAAAAAATATGGTGAGGCACTTGTTGCTTTCAATAAGGCACTGGAAATTAACGATAAACTTCCCTATGTATGGAATGCCCTCGGCCTCTGTTACAAGGAAATGAGGGATAATAATAATGCGCTTAAATCATTAACGCGGGCTGTTGAGCTTGCACCGGATAACCCGGAACTCCTTTTCAATCTGGGCGAGACTCTTGAAATGATCGGGGTGCTCAACATGAGTAACAAATATCTGGATTCGGCAATTCAGACATTCAAGATGGTGACAAATCAGATGCCCAACAATGCCGATGCATGGAATCACATCGGCATCTGCTATAAAGAAATGGGACAAATCGAGGAGTCCAAATTCTACTTTGACCGTACCCGGGACATCCATATCTGGAAAAAGCATACTCCCATCGTTCCGAAGCGGGATGATTAATCTCGATAAAAACTCTTTTTCATACTCAGCTTTTTTAAAATAGTTACATTCGCGTTCTGTTGATAAATTTTTAGTTTCTGATGACCGGTTTTCCGACTGATTCACCCTCCCCTGACATGCTTATTAAGAGCGAACGGTTTTTTACTCTCCGCGTTCTTTTTCATGTAATTTACGTGCCTTTTTAAGAAATCTCGTTTCTTCCATTCAACCTATATGACATCATACATGCGATCATTATTCCCTTCAGCAACACATGAGTCCCAACTTCAGAGATACATATTCAGCCCAAGGGCCAGAAGGCAGGATCTATTGAACACAAGGCTGGTTTCCATCTTCACTATGCATTTCTGGCGGCCGTTATCCTGGAGGGATGGGATAGCACATGGGGCAATAGTAAAGATCCTTTATTTCAGAGTCGAGGGTTATCAAAATTTTTTCTTCACTGCTTTTTCGATAAGTCCGGCCCACACATCATCCAGCTCAACAGCGTCCCAGAGAAATCCTCCTTCTCGGAGCAGATTTCTTACATCCGTTCCAATATCATAATGATGATGAACCTCCCAATCTGGACCCTCTTTTTTTATTATCTCTGCAACCTCTTCGAGTGTTTCGGCAGGAATGTGATCAATGAGATACCTGACTGCTTCTTTTTTGTAACTTGGTGAAAGGGGAGGTTCAATGAGAAATATCATTATGGTGGTAATGATGGTAATCCAATTTAAACGTTGGTTCCAATCTTTTCTTACGTTCAAATGGGACTCCACATCGCACCTGGTTGTCTCCCCAAATCACGGCATTTATTTCTCTGGACAGCAAAAGAAAAATCCGGAATGCACACTACAACCTCCTGTCCCTTCTGTTCCCCGCACGCTGGCGTGATCGTCGCAATGAATGCATTATGCTATGCCCGTAAGGACCGGTTTCCGGTGGCCAAAGGACATATGCTGGTTATCCCGTTCCGCCATGAACCGGATTTCTTTAATCTGACCGGTGAGGAAAAATGTGCGATACTCGAACTGGTTGATGACTGTAAGCGGGTGATCGAAGAATATTCAAACCCCCTCGGGTACAATATCGGGTTCAACATCGGAGCTGTTGCTGGCCAGACTGTGATGCACTGTCATTGCCATGTGATCCCCAGGTATCCGGGAGATACAGATAATCCCCGTGGTGGAGTGCGAGGAGTAATTCCCCACAAACGGGAATATTAAACAGGAAACACAAATGTCTTCCAATCCTGACGATCCAGACTACCTCACCCCCGGGAGGCAGAGGTCCTGTTCCCTGGCTTCCAGCCAGCTGTAAGTGAGTCAGAGAATATAAAAAACCAGTAGCGTATTCTTATACATGGAGCGATCGCCCCAATGAAAACATTGATTGTCTATACTTCAGTCCATCACCAGAATACTGAAAAAGTGGCAAAGGTGATGGCAGAAGAGCTGGGAGCGGACCTTGTCCCCACAGAAAAGGCGCAACCCGATACTCTTGCGGCGTATGACCTGATCGGGTTCGGGTCAGGGATCTACTTCATGAAACACCACAAAACGCTCCTGCAGTTTGTGGATTTGCTCCCGGCTATGAAGGAAAAACGGGCGTTTGTATTCTCTACCAGTGGAGACGGGAGGAAACAACACCATGCTTCTCTGAAGGAAAAACTGGTGAACCGGGGTTTCTCGATAGTTGATGAATTCACCTGCAGGGGATGGGATACGGTCGGCCCCCTGAAGATCTTCGGGGGAATCAATAAGGGAAGGCCTGACGAGAAAGACCTGGCAGAAGCAAGGGCATTTGCACAGGGATTAAAAAATAAAATGTAAACTACACTATTGTCGGGGATGGAACCTGGTGGTATCGGGGTCCTGACCTGTCAGCCATCAAATAAAATGCGCTCAATTCGGTCGCCATTTTATTATAGAAGGCTTCTTTTGTGTCCATTAATTATTTGGTCTGGTGATGGTTTTTTAAGGACATATCGATGCTGGGGTGCGGGTAGGGCCACCGGGACATTTGTCAGCGACTAAAGACTACACCACCTTTTTATACAACAACCGGAGAGGATAATGTATGGTGTATATGAGAAGTCTTACATGGCCGGTTGAGCGGAGGAAGGATTTCATCCGCATTGTCTCATATATGATTCTCGCTACGGCGCTCATATTCGTATTTGATATCTACACACCTCTCGGTATAATGATCTGGATTCTTTATTTTATCCCCCTGTTTCTGACGGTATACCTCAGCTGGAAATATGCACCACTCGTGATGACCGGTATTTTTATTCTCTTGATGGCGGCAAGTCTTTTCCTGTCCCCCCGCGACATACCGATAGAATATGCAATGCTTAACCGGGCATTCTTTGCATTCATCCTGGTTATCTCATCAATTTTTATTGAGGAATATGTATCGAATGTCGAGGGTCTCGCCTTAAGCGAAGAGCGGTACCGCTATCTCATTGAATGTTCTCCTGATGGGATCATAGTATACCAGCAGGGAGGGATCGAATATGTAAATCCTGCTGGCATGCGTTTCCTCGGTGCCGATCGCAGGGAAAATCTGATAGGCCGCGATATCATCAATATGGTCGATCCGCAGCAGATGGCTTTAGTCCGGGAGCGCGTTGCTCAGGCAGCGCTCGGTGCACGGATGGTCATTGACAAAGTCCGGCTCATCGGTCAGGACAGGAACCAGATGACTGTCGGAATATCCCTTACATCCGTGTTCTGGAATAAAGGGAAAGCGGTTCAGATTGTGATGAGAAATGGACGAACAGATACGTAAATGGGATCCAGGCACTGCTTATCCCGGCACAGTTACTCCGGGGACTTTTATTAAGCATTGATCTTTTTTATATTCCAGAGACGAATCATGGCGCGTGGACAAGTATTGAGGGGACTTGCTGTTTCAGGCGTGATATGTTGCATCTGCAGCAGGTGCACAGTTGATGAAGCCCGCTTATAACCTGGGATTATCTTATTTTATATCCTGGAAGTCCTGACCAGGTTCACCCGCTCAAGCGCAAGTGCCATCTGGTTGGCAAATGCCGTGAGGATACGCTCCTGCTCATGAGTGATGATGCCATCAGGATCAGCAGGTTTCACACCCATGATTCCAAGGACACCCGCTGAACTCTGCAGGGGAATATACCTGAGCCGGGATCCATGCAGAGTATCGGTATCATAACCGGCAACGGCTCCATGCTGGAACGCCCAGGTCGCAACAGCGATTTCATCCTCATCAAGGACAAGCATGGTACCTGCAGGGTGAACGATGAGACGGTCTTCATCCGGAAGAAGAACCACACTTTCCCAATGGAAAATTTCCCGGATGTGCCGGGTAACTGCCGCAATAATTGAATCAGTATCTGCAGCAACAGACAGGTCCTGCGAAAGTGCATACAGCGTCCCGGTCTCTGTTTCACGTGCCTGTGCGGCAAACGCATGTTCACGTGCCCTTGCTACGAGCAGGCTGACAAGGGAACCAACGATAATCATACCCGCAAACGTGATGAGGTATTCGGTATCGGATACCCTGAACGTCAGGTGGGGGGGGATAAAGAAGAAATCAAAGGCAACAACCCCGATAATGGCAGTAAAGATTGCCGGCCGGAGTCCTTTCGTGAACGCTATGACAACAACTGCCAGCAGGAAGAGCATGGCGAGATTTGTCGGGGATATAAATGACTTGATCAGCCAGCCAATGAGGGTAATGCCAGCGATAAGAGCAATGCATAAGAGGTAATCCCTGGGGGGGGTTACCGGGAGCAGGAAATCGAAATCGACGATTTTTTGTTGGATGATATCACTGCTGCTGATAACGTAGATATCGATATTGCCACTGTAGTGGATGAGCTGATCGACAACGGATCCAAATACATACTCCTGCCATCGCGGACGGAGTGTTTTCCCGATGATAATGCGGGTAATATTGTGCTGGTGAGCATAATCGATCACCGTTGATGCAATATTAAGCCCGAACAGGGTGACGGTGGTTGCTCCAAGTTTCTCTGCAAGCTGGAGAGTCCTCCCAAGCTGTTCCTTGGCTTCCTTTGAAAGCCGGTGGTGGGCCGGGGTCTCAACGTAGATTGCGGTCCACTGGGCTCCTGTCCGGTCGGCCTGTCGCCGGGCGGTTCTTACCAGTCGCTCGGATAACGGGCCTGTACCGACAGAGACAAGGATGTGCTCCGCCACAGCCCACGGACCTGGAATCGCCCGAATCTGCATATAAGCGAGCATCTGGTCATCAATCCGCTCTGCGGCACGCCGGAGGGTAAGTTCGCGCAGTGCGTAAAGGTTCCCCTCGTTGAAGAACTGCTCGATCGCCCGTGCTGCCATATCAGGGACGTAGACTTTCCCCTCCCGCAGCCGCTGGAGAAGTTCCGATAGAGTAAGATCGACCACCTCGATCTCTGCTGCTTCATCGATCACCCGGTCAGGAACTGTTTCACGCACGATCACGCCGGTAATCTGGGCAACGACATCATTGAGGCTCTCGATGTGCTGGACATTCAGTGTCGTGTATACATCAATACCGGCATCAAGCAGTTCCTCAACATCCTGGTACCGTTTGGGGTGACGGGAACCAGGAGCATTCGTATGAGCGAGTTCATCGACAAGAACAAGCGAGGGGTGGAGACAAAGAGTCGCATCGAGGTCAAACTCCGGGAGCGTGACCTCACGGTACTCCATCATCTTCCTGGGGATGATGGTAAGCCCTTTGAGCAGCACTTCTGTTTCGGGCCTGCCGTGCGTCTCTACATACCCGACTTTTACATCAATCCCTTCGGAGCGCCGGAGGTGTGCCGCACTGAGCATGTTGTAGGTCTTCCCGACGCCTGCAATGTATCCGAGAAAAATTTTCAGTTTACCCCTGTTCTTCTGTCGCTCCTCGCCCTGCACGCGGGCAAGGAGGACATCGGGATCAGGACGACATTCAGGAGTGTTGACCATAGGATTTTATCACCCTACACCCATGATTACGAGCACCATATCGATAACCTTTATCCCAATGAAGGGAGCAACAATCCCGCCAATTCCATAGATAACGATGTTATTCCGCAGGGCAACTTCAGCGGTCATCGGGCGATAGGTTACGCCATGGAGAGCAAGCGGGATGAGAGCAACAATAATCAGTGCATTGAAGATCACGGCCGACAGGATCGCATTGTGGAGACCAAGAATGTTCAGTGCGGACAGGGCGGGATACGTGGTGATGAATGCAGCAGGGATAATCACGAAATATTTTGCAAGATCGTTTGCTATCGAGAAGGTGGTGAGTGCCCCCCGGGTCATGAGAAGCTGTTTCCCGATCTCAACAATCTCGATCAGTTTTGTCGGGTTGCTGTCAAGATCGATCATATTTGCCGCCTCCCGGGCAGGCTGCGTCCCCGTATTCATGGCAACAGCGACGTCTGCCTGGGCAAGGGCCGGGGCATCATTGGTCCCATCTCCCGTCATGGCAACCATACGCCCGCCGGTCTGGTAATCGCGGATGAGGTTGAGCTTACTCTCCGGCGTCGCTTCTGCAAGGAAACCATCGACACCCGCTTCAGCAGCGATGGTCGCTGCAGTCAGGCGGTTATCCCCCGTAATCATGACCGTTTTGATACCCATTTTCCGAAGCTGGGAAAACCGTTCCCTAATCCCACCCTTCACAATGTCTTTCAGGTGAACGACACCCAACGCCATGCCGTTCTTCGTCACAACGAGCGGTGTCCCTCCGGCAAGCGAGATCGTGTCGACAACTTTTCTGAGAGCATCCGACACGTGATTGCCATTCATCTCGATATGTTTAAACATCACATCTGCTGCGCCTTTCCGGATATGAACATCGCCAAAATCAACACCGCTTATCCGGGTCTGGCTCGAAAACGGGACGAACTGCATCCCTGTACCGGACTCCGTTGCTCGTACGGTCCTGCCGCGAAGCCCGTATTTCTCTTTTACCAGGACAACGATACTGCGGCCTTCGGGAGTCTCATCGGCAAGCGATGCGAGCTGTGCAGTCTCCGCCAGGTCTAACATCTTCATTCCGTCAACCAGAATCAGATCGACGGCCTGCCGGTTGCCAAGGGTGATCGTGCCGGTCTTGTCAAGCAGGAGGACATCCACGTCTCCCGCTGCTTCGATTGCCCTGCCCGAGGTAGTGATTACATTCCGCCGGATAAGCCGGTCCATCCCGGCAATACCGATAGCGCTGAGCAGACCGCCGATGGTGGTCGGTGCGAGGCAGACAAGCAGTGCGACAAGAACAGTAACCGAAATCGGCATACCAGAACCTGCGGCCTTCACGCTGTACGACGAGAACGCCCAGAGCGTTACACAGACCACGAGAAATATTGCCGTAAGGCCGATAAGAAGGATGTTCAGGGCAACCTCGTTCGGTGTCTTCTGCCGTTTTGCTCCTTCGATGAGACTGATCATGTGGTCGAGAAAACCTTCACCGGCGTTGGCGCTCGCCCGGATGATGAGCCAGTCCGAAAGAATAACCGTGCCACCGGTGACAGCGCTCCGGTCCCCGCCGGATTCGCGGATGACGGGCGCACTTTCTCCCGTGATCGCACTCTCGTTCACCGATGCTATGCCTTCGACCACTTCCCCGTCGACCGGGATCGTATCACCGGCCTTAACATAGAAAAGATCGGTCTTGTGCAGGGTCGAGGATGAGACTTCGAGATAATCGGAGAGGGAGGGTTCCCTGCCTTTTTCAATCTCGTACCCCAAGTACAGCTTCTTTGCCATTGTGTCCTGCCGCATCTTCCGCAGTGACTCAGCCTGTGCTTTGCCCCTTCCTTCTGCGAGTGCTTCGGCATAGTTTGCAAAGAGGACGGTGAACCAGAGCCACGCCGATATCGCACCGATAAAACCGGCGGGATCTTCACCATTCCCGGTAAGTGCCTGGAACCAGAGCAGGGTGGTAAGTGCGCTGCCAGCTTCGACAACGAACATGACAGGATTTTTGATCATCAGGCGTGGATCGAGCTTACCCACCGCATCGATGAGTGCCCGCTGATAGATTGCCGGCAGGATCGGATGTCTGGACTGGATTTTTGGGGGATGCGGCATGGATCACACGCCCCCACCAAGCATGAGTTGCTCGACAATGGGACCAAGGGCGAGAGCCGGAAGGAAACTGAGCGCCCCGATAATGATCACGACAAAGACCAGCCAGATGATGAAGAGCGGGCGGTGGTCTGACAGTGTCCCCTCGCCCGCCGGAACGATCTTTTTTACAACCAGCGAACCGGCAAGGGCAAGCGTGAGGGTGGCGGTGCCAAACCGGCCGGTGAACATGCAGACAGCGGTCGTAAGGTTATAAAATACGGTGTTGGCCGACAGCCCGCCAAAGGCGCTGCCGTTATTCTGTGACGCGGAGGTGAAGGCATACAGGATCTCCGAGAATCCATGGGGGCCCGGGTTAAGCACTGCTGTTTTTCCCGGATCCACAAGAACCGCGACCGCCGTACTGATGAGTATCAGGAAGATGGGGACGAGGATAATAATGGTGGCAATTGTTATTTCCCGAGGCTCGATCTTCTTGCCGAGATATTCCGGTGTTCGCCCGACCATCAGTCCGGCAATAAACATCGCGATGATCACGAAGACAAGCATACCGTACAGGCCGGACCCGATACCGCCGTAGACCACTTCCCCGAGCTGCATCATAAGGAGCTGGACAAAACCCCCGAGAGGAGTGAATGAATCGTGCATCGAATTGACCGCACCACAGGAAGCTGACGTAGTAACTACGGAAAAGAGTGCGGAGGACATGATGCCGAACCGCACCTCCTTGCCCTCCATGTTGCCACCCGGCTGGAGATCGGTTGTTACCTGATCGATTCCTATCCTGTCAAATGCAGGATTGCCCCCTAGTTCTGCCCAGATGGCAAAGCCCAGGAGCGGCATGAAGATGAGTGTCATGGCGATCAGGATGCTGACACCTTTTCTCCCGGCCCCGACCATCCTCCCGAAGGAATAACAGAGCGCTGCCGGGATCAGGAGGATCGCAATAATCTCGATGAAGTTGGAAAATGGTGTGGGATTCTCGAACGGGTGAGCCGAGTTCGTAGCGAAGAACCCGCCCCCGTTCACACCGAGCTGCTTGATAGCGATCTGGGAAGCAGCGGGGCCGAGCGGGAGAGTCTGGGTAGTGATCAGAGCACCACTCGCATCCCACACCGGATCGAGAAGCGGTACGGTGACCGGGCCCTGCAAAGTCTGGACGGTGCCCTGCGATACGAGGATGAGTGCAAGGATGATACTGATAGGCAGGAGGATCATCACGCTCCGGATGAGCAGCACCCAGAAGTTTCCGATGGTTGAAGAAGACCTCCGGGAGAGACCGTACGTGAGCCCGACGAGGACCGTCATTCCCGTCGCCGCCGATGTGAAGTTCTGGACGCACAGCCCCATCATCTGGGTGAGATAACTGACACCGGTTTCCCCTGCATACGCCTGCCAGTTGGTGTTGGTGACGAAACTGACTGCGGTATTGAGCGCGAGATCCCACGAGGGCGATCCAACACCTGCGGGGTTAAGCGGCAGGGCGGACTGCGCAAGCTGGAGCGTGAAGAGGAAAATGATTCCGATAAGTGAGAAGACGATCATCGCGATGGTAAACGTCTTCCAGTCCATCTCATCGTCAGCATGCACCTGTGACCATGCGAGCAGCCGGTGTTCGAGAGGCTTACTGAACGGTGAGAGGAGATGTGGTTCCCCCTTGATGACTTTTACCATGAATCGTCCCAACGGGACGACCGTCACCACAAAGACACCAATGAAGAGGACCAGGACAATCCAGTCCGGAATCCGCAATCCCGATTCAGGGGGGAGAGTGGATTCTGGCTGTATCGGTAATGAAGGGACGACAGGGGTTGTGCTCATGTCATCAAGAGCGAGGTTGAGCATGAGGACATTCACCCGGGGTTCACCAAAGATCCCGAACTGCCGGGATTGGATATTGCTGCTTACGAGAGCCTGTACATCATCCTCGCTCAAATTCCGCTCACGGGCGATCCGATGAACCTGGTAGTATGCGGCGGCAATACTGATGTCCGGGTCAAGCCCGCTTGCTGAAGCCGTGACGAGATCAACCGGAATCGGAAGTGTGTTGGCCGGGTCCGCTGCATGAAGGGCTTCGACTCTTGCGTTCATCGCGCTGGTGAGTGCAGGGTTCGATGGTCCGAGATTCGAACCTGACGAGTGCCCGGCGTTGTAGGGTACCGGGGATGTGGCAGAGGGGCGGCCCCAGAAATATCCCGGTGATACAAACGGCTGCCCGATGAGTGCTGAACCGACAACGGTTCCGTCATGAACGATGAGGTTCCCGTTTGACTGCACAGGGAAGACCACTTGTGCGATGCCGGTAATCAAAAGAGGGTAGAAAATCCCGGTGATAAGCGTGAGAAGAAAAAAAATAACGACCGCTGGTTTTACCTGTTTCCGGATTATGGATAGAGCATGTCCTGAATCCATAGAGTTTCCGCCTCAGATCTCATGGGCTCAGAACCCTGCAGGCAGAGAATTTTACCATATTTGTGTTCAGGTTGGCGGTATTTATTTCCATTGTTTTCATCTGACGAGTTGTGCTGGTAGAAGAAATTTTCCACGTATAACATAATAAAATCATAACATCACGCTGAAAGAATAGCGGGCATTCTGACATTTTTGTTGCGTTCACTCATTCTCGCTGTCGTTCGCTAGTGATCACTTTGCTTTGGCTCGCATCACATCACCTCGCTGTTCCTCGATCATTAATGGTAATTATGGGCCTAGGCAGGGATTTATGAAAACCAGAGTAGTTTGGGTCCTCGCAATGCATTTCTCCGGGTTGTTATCATGCTTGTTGGGAAACAGACGGGGGGATAGCATAGATCCACGAATTCCTCCATGGGTATCGAGGATTTTAGATCTTTCTGCTTTTCCTTGCAGTCAGGACAAGCTCCTTAATCTCCGGTGGCAATTGTTCATCCTGCCATCTTCTTTCTGCATCCGGTGATTTACCTGCATTTTTCACGGCTTTCAAAGCATACCACGCTGCTCCTAATGAATGGTCAGCCATATGAGCAGTTGCAACAGCCTGCCCGACAGAACGTGCTACTGCTATTGAAGTCGGATTGGAAGATTCTCTTGCCACAGCATGAGCGGCTGCTGAAGCTTTCATCGCGTCACCTGTTGAAGCGTTTCCTTTTGCCCATTCTTTGGATATCAACAGGGCATTTATCAGTCGTTCATCTGGTATTTCACCCAAGAGATGCAATACATGCTCCGCACAGTCGCAGGCCCATCTAATTAACTGATAATGTTGTTCCTTTTTTAAAGGTCCGCCCCGGTGTTCTGCAACAAATCTTTTATCCCGCATTTTTGCCTTTCTCCGCAATGCTTCGTTAGTTATGTCATTTTTATCATGACGTCATATTCAGCATTGTTCCTTTTGAATTCAACAATATCTGCAAATTTCCATAATTTCCTCGTTCATTCATAGCGTGACGGGGCTCTTGTCATACCCTCAAGACACTGATTTTAATTTGTAATTTCTTTAATAAAGTGTCCATACGTCTCAATTTGACATGGTTACATCCGGGATTTTAATTACTAAAAAAAAAGGAGGGGTGACCTGCGGCAGGGACCGGATACTTTTGCGCGCTTACCAGTCCAAAAAACCATCCGGAGGCTGTTCCTCACATGTAATTTGCTAGAGATTGTAAATTGTATATAAGTGTTTCTTTTTTAATTCTAAACTATATTGAACGATTTTTTAGAAATAAAAAGTGTTAAGAACAATTAAATTTTATATGGACGTTAAACAGCCTTAATTCAAATTGGGGCCCAGAGAAGATTACCGGAAAATTCCGGATTGGTGTGATGAAGTATGGCAAAATATCGATTTGTAAAAGGAGTTATCCTGCTCGCACTGATTTTGATGGTTACAATCGTCAGTGCCGAGGATGGACCGCAAGCTGACCTCAATGTCACAAAAGTGATGAGTTCGACCGGACCATATGCAGTCAATGACACGGTAACGTGGGTTGTGACCGTCTGGAACAACGGACCCGACGATGCAACGAATGTTGTTCTCAAAGAGGATATTTCGCAGCTTTTTGGCCACCGGGACATAACTGTTGAAGTGAGTGAAGGTGCGTATGACAGCGCAACAGAAAACTGGACAATTCCCGTGCTGGAGAACGCCACATCTGCAAGCCTTACGCTTGTAACGAATTTCAGCACACCGGGTAAGAAGATAAACAGTATCAGTATTACTGATCAGACACCTGGTGATTTGCTAGAGGAAGATAATAGTGCTGAATCGGGCGTTGTCATATATGACAAACTACTGCTGTCAGCAGATCTGAAAATCAAACCAACCACCCTGAACCTCAACAGTAAGGGTGTGTTCACGGTATTCGTAACCCTGAAAGTACCAGAGTCCGGTGAGGATAAAGCAGCAAAACCCCGGATCGATTATGCCGCCAGCTCCCTGACCTGCAGCGAAGCCGAGCTTATCAGGGCTTCAGTATCGAATAAAGACGGCGGGACTCTTATTGCAAAGTTCTACCGCCAGGACCTCCGGAATGTTACGAACGGAACCGGTGTGATGGTTAATTGTTCGGGAACCCTCTCGGTCGATGGTGAGAGTGTCTATGTCGAGGGCAGCGACACGATCCGTGTTATTGGAGAGAAGAAAGGACTGGATAAGATCTTCTCAGACCTGAAAAAATTCCTCGGCATTGAGAAAGATGAGATAGAGATCAACCAGACCGAAGATGGTACTACTACCATAACGGTCACGCTGGACCCGGAGAGTTATAAAAATAAAGGCCAGCTCAAAAAGGTGACCAAGAATTCAGATGATCAGTCCGTGACAGTCACTGGAACCCAGGACCCCTCAGACAAAACACGGGGACCCAAAGAGGATGCAGGAAAAAACAACGGCAAGGATAAAAATCTGCAGGAAAACAATGCCGGAGATACTACAGGCAAAGGCAACAATAACGCAAACAGACCTGACGACGAATCCCCCGGAAAGTCGAACGGAAAAAAGACGAAATAATCAGATCCTGATCAGGATGAGATAATCAGTAATGGGCGTTGGATTATTCCATCACCCTCTTATTAATTTCAGGAGGTTCTATGAGCAATAGATACAGTAATGAGAAAGGATTCACCGGCCTTGAGGCTGCAATTGTGCTCATTGCATTCATCGTCGTAGCCTCGGTGTTTTCATATGTTATTCTGGGAGCCGGGTTTTTCACAACCCAGAAGGCCCAGGAGACAGTGTACAGAAGTGTTGAACAATCAACCACAAATGTCCAGTTAGTAGGCAATGTTTACGGACTGGCCTCGAATACGACGGAAGGAATCGATCAGATCAGGTTCACGATTGGTCTTGTCCCGGGTACTCCATATATCGATCTGGAAAAAATGACTGTTATCGTCTCCACACCAGCGTTTGGTCCAAAAATACTGGCATGGACCAATGAGAGTTCTTCAACGAAAGACACGAACTTTATTGCATTAAAAAATGGTATCGGTAACTCTCAATCAACTATGGCACCAGGAGACCAGACAGAAATACAATTCAATGTTACATCAGTCCCCAGGGATACCAGAATAACTATCGAAATACATCCGGGTGTTGGTGCTTCATATCCATTCTCGAAGACAACACCATCCATTATTGCTCCAAATAATCTCATTTACTAAATTTTTTTAGAAAAATGAGGCGGGTGAAATGATATGACAATCGGGATTAAAAATGAAATGAAAATTTTGTATGGTAGCTGGGACTTCAAAAAAGCAAGGTTCTGGTTCTGGCCAATCGTTATTGGGATTACAATTTTGTTTGGGCTTTTTGACGGAATAAAAGGGGCATTTGTTGGTTTTTTGTACGGCATAGTTGTGGGTTTGTTTATCATCCATGAAAGTCTGCCGGTGAATAAAAAAGTAAGATAAATCAAAAAAATAATACCCGGCATTGAGCCTGACAGCTCCATGCGATCTTCAGGATCATTTATAAACAAATAATTATACATTTGAAAATATGACCGATGTCTCTGTATTGGTTGATTCCCGGGGTGGGAATACAAGGAAAGTAGCGGATGCCATGGCAGAAGAGATGGGTATTAAGGCAAAGGACGTTGCGACATCACCGACAGATGATGCTAAGGTCCTGTTTCTGGGAAGCGGGACGTATGGTGGCAAACCGGGTGAGGCGATGATGAAATTTGTCGGGTCCGGAGACTTTTCTGGACGCAAGGTCGCCATTTTCGGTACTTCGGGGAGTCTTGCCGGGGGTCAGAAAATGATCGCCACGATGGAGGATGCTTTGACGAAGAAGGGTGCCACCATCCTGGGAATCTATCATTGCAGGGGAAAAATGTTCCTGGTTAACTGGGGCCATCCCAACAATGAAGACCTGGATAATGCAAAAAAGTTCGCACAAGAAATGCTCAATAAAAGCTGAAATAACACTTTTTTTAAA
>JAJRBZ010000038.1 GCA_028679185.1 Methanoregula sp.
TAACGTTCAGGCAATGGCAGAAAAACCAGTCTCTCCGGTTATATCATAAACGTACTCCGGAATTTTTTATGTATCATAATCCTGAAAACCTGTTCCGGCTGAATGCAGCCCGTCACCAGCCCGCGCGCTTACCCTGTTTTTCCCCCTTTGGAATCCTGTCCCAGCTCTGCCTCCATCCGTTTTGCCCGTTTTGCAAGCACTTCCAGCAATCTCTCCTCTTCTACTGCATGCCGCTCGTCTGGCGTGGGACTCTCCGGGATCCACGCGGGTTTTGTTTTGTCCAAAAAATAATTCCGGATCGCCCGACGCAGGGCACCGACGGCAAGGATGCCGCAGTGGGATTTTATCATGGGAAGCGTCCCGAGTTCGTCCGAGATATTCTTCCAGCTGATCTGCCAGGCTTCCTCAAGCGTTTTGCCCTTGGCCATAACCGTCATGATGCTGGACGCCGCGATATTTGCAGCACAGCCGTAACTCTCGAACATCGCATCGGTTATCGTCTGGGTCACCCTATCGATCCGCAGGAAGACGGCGATCATATCGCCGCAGGCCAGGCTGCCGGCAACGGCCTCGGCATCAGGTTTCTCCATCCGGCCCAGGTTCTTCGGGTTCCTGAAGAGCTCCAGCACCTTTGGGTTATAAGCAAGGGGAATTCGGCTTGACATGGTTTTAACCTCCTTTTTTGAATGGACTCATTGATCGGATTCGTTTCACCGCTTCATTAAAGCACGGGATAACATAATCGATATCTTCCGGCGTGTGGAACGGTGTGGTCTTCATCAGGATGCTCCCGTGGGCCTCCTCATACTTCCGGTGGATTGCGAGGAGGACGTGGCTTGGTTCCAGCACCCTGCTTGTACAGGCGCTCCCGCTCGACACGTACACGCCTTTCAAGCTCATCTCTATAGTCAACGCCTCCCCCTCACAGTTCAGGAAGCTGATATTTACATTGTCCGGCGAACGTTTTGACCCGGCCGGGCCGTTGAGAAGGGACTGATCAATCGTACTCGTAATACCCGAAATGAGCCGGTCCCGCAACCAGGACATGTGGCTGGTATATGCATCAAAGTTTTCCTGCATGAGCGATGCAGCGGCTGCAAATCCTGCGATTGCCGGGATGTTCTCGATCCCTGCCCAGAGCTTCTGGGTGCTGAGCTGCCCGTGGATGACAGGTCTGAGCTCGACACCTTCCCGGATAAACAGGGCCCCGGCACCTTTGGGCCCGTACACCTTGTGGCTGGAGAATGACGCAAGGTCAGCACCCGTTGCTTCCAGGTTGAGCGGGATTTTCGTGAATGCATCGCAGGCGTCGAGATGCACCTTGATCTCCACGTCCTTATCCTTCACGACATCGACGATAGCCCGGATATCCTGGATGACCCCGATCTCGTGGTTGACGGGAGCTATACTTACAAGGAGCGTCTCGTTGTCCAGCTGGCTGGAAAGCGCATCTGTATTGGCGAATCCATCGCGGTCTACCGGAATTTTTATGACCCGGAACCCGGACTGGGCCAGATATTCGGCCGGGAATACCACACTTAAGTGTTCGATTGCGGAGATAATGATCTTCTTTCTCGTCTTTGCCGCCAGTGCAAGACCGGTAATAGCGAGGTTATTTGCTTCTGTTCCGCTGTGGGTATAGGCGATCTCATCCGGCTTGCAATGCATTGCTCTGGCAAGGCCGAGAGTGGATGTGTAGAGAGTCTCGTAGGCTTCCCAGCCTTTCCGGTGGGTGATCGATGGATGGCCCTTCCCGCTGCCCATATATGCGCTCTTCATTACTTCAAGAGCCTGCGGGAATACCATACCGGAGTTCTCGGAATCAAGGTAGACCTCGCGATCCGGTATGCCGTGCGATTCCAGGAGGGCGGTAACATCCCGTGACATATCGCTGAATATCATCCTGATACCCCGACATAGATCTCGTAGACATCACCGCTCTTTTCTGTTGCCAGCAATGTATGCCCGACACTCAATGCCCACTCTTTGACATCTGACGGTGCGGCAGGATCGGTAGCAAGCAGTTTCACTACCTGACCAGGCTGTGCCCTGGATACCGTATCGGCAAGAGCAATGAGCGGTCCCGGGCACGACTTGAATTTCGCGTCCACCGTAATATCTGCCATCATACCGGGCACCTCATCAGGAGATGAAGAGCGAAACGTTGGCATCTTTCGCTTTTGAAAGGAATGTTGCCGCCCCGGCTATACCGTCAACGAAACTGTCGAGATCCTCCTGCTTTAAACCGAACATGCCAAGCGTAGTTGAACATGCATAAATTCTGATACGCCCGGTTGCCCGTCCCTGTTCAAGCACCGTTTTCCAGTCGGGAATCGATCCGTTGGCAAGAGCATCAGTCAGTTTTCCTTCATAGGCTTTGTAGTCGAAACTCACTCCTGAGGGCTCATACCCTTTTTTCAAAGCAAGCAGTCCCCAGAATGTAAAGAACATCTCCGCATCCCACCCGGAGATTGCCGCGGTAGTTGCAAGCGTGACTGCGGGGAACAGTTTGTCCATCTTTTCCGATGCCACGATAAGGGCAATTTTTGACATAGGTACACACTTCCACCCTGTGCGGGTATACTGGGGACTGACAATTAAAGATTAATATAGTTATTGCTGCTTAGCAGCAGGTGATGCCATCCATGTCTATAGAAAGGCAGAGAAGCGTATCTGGCTGATAACAGGAATCGTTTTTCTTCCCCGTGCCGATCTCGTACCCCATTCATCCCGGCTCTCCCTGACGTTGTAAACCGTCCGGGATTTTGTAAGGAAGGGTGTACCCTGATCAGAATCTTTATGGTTAGGTAAAACCTAACTAACGAAGGATCGGAGTATGATGGATAGAGAAGAGCAGCTGTTCGAAGTATTTGAAAATTTACTCAGGATCAAAAACGAATGCTCCTGCACTATCTTCTCCGAATGCGGATTACCGGATATGACGGTAAAACAGGTCGCCTATCTTAGAACAATTGATGAACAGGAAGAAGTTACCTTCAGCCGTCTCGCAGAGATCACCAGAAACTCAAAACCGACGATCACCGACATGATCAACAAATTTGTCCGGATGGAATGCGTGTACCGCGAACGTTGCCCTGATGACGGGAGGATCCTGTATATCCGCCTGACCGAGAAAGGAAGGAAAATGGCAAAATCCGAACATTACGCCCTCCGACTTATGATTGAACGGATGGTGAATTCACTGGATAAATACGAGATGGATCTCCTGACTGAGATCCTGCAAAAGGTGAGGTAATTTTTTTGACCCGCACTTTAGTTAGGTAAATTCAAACTAAATTACTGAGGTAATTATGCAATCAGCGCAAACGAATGATATACAGGAAAAAATTGTTATACCGCTCTTTGAGATCGTTGTCTACCCGAACAGCCGGACAAAATTCCAGGTTGATCGGGCTAGCGGAGACCGCATGCTGGCCGCAACAGAGGATCCCGAAGCTGCGTATGCGATCGGCCTGACAGTGAAAAGCGGCACGCGACCTTCAGAAGTGACTTTTGAGTCGCTGTATAAAACCGGAAACCTGTTCCGGATCTCGCACGTCCAGCCTGCCGAAGACGGGTACCTGATCTGTGTTCAGGTCGTGCAGAGGGTAAAGGTGGTCTCCCTGTCCGAAAAGGACGGGCAGTTCTATGCCGCATACGTGCCGGTCTCCGACCTGCAGGATCTCGAGGAAGACCTCAAGGCCCGGATACTGTCGGACATAAAAAACACCATCCATGAAATGAGCAGCCGCTTCCAGGGCTCCGAACAGTTCACACAGCCGATCGACCGGATGGACTCCGTCGACCAGATCATGGGTTTTGTCATGCCTTTCCTGCCGGTCAACCTTTCCGAGAAGCAGGCGCTTCTTGAGACGGTCTCGGTCCGGCAGCGGTATATCACGTTCCTTGAGATCCTCATCAGGACAAAGGAAAATATCACCTTCCGGATAGAAATGGCAAGAAAAGTATCCGATAAGGTAAACAAGTCAAACCGGGAGGCAATGCTGCGCGAACAACTTAAAGTAATCCAGGAAGAACTCAATGAAAGTGATGGCTCTGGTTCAGGTGACGGAGGATACCGTGAAAGAATTGAAAATTCAAAGATGCCTGATGATGTGAGAAAAAAGGCGCTCTCGGAGCTCAAGAAACTTGAAACAGGAGGCAGCCAGAACCATGAAAGTTCTGTGATCCGGAATTACCTTGACCTCCTGCTGGACCTTCCCTGGGTTACAGAAGAGAAAAAGAGCATCGATATCGCAGAGTCCCGCCGTGTGCTTGAGAGCAATCATAACGGGCTTGAAAAGGTCAAAGAAAGGATCATCCAGCATCTGGCAGTAATGAAATTAAAACAGGAAAAACAAGGATCGATCCTGCTCCTGTCAGGTCCTCCCGGTACGGGGAAAACGAGCCTTGGAAAGAGCATTGCAGATGCCCTTGGCCGTAAATATGTCCGGATCAGCCTTGGTGGCGTAAGGGATGAAGCAGAAATCCGTGGGCACCGGAGGACGTATGTCGGAGCACTGCCAGGAAGAATTATCCAGGGAATAAAGCGTGCGGGCACGAAAAATCCTGTCTTCATTCTGGATGAAATCGACAAGCTGGCAATCTCGTACGCGGGAGACCCTGCGAGTGCCCTGCTCGAAGTCCTTGACCCAGAGCAGAATAACACATTCTCAGACCACTATCTTGAAGTCCCCTATGACCTGTCCGATGTATTGTTCATCGCCACTGCCAATTCCCTCGCAACTATCCCGGCGCCGCTTCTTGACCGGATGGAGCATATCGAGATCTCAGGCTACACGAAAAATGAGAAGTTTGCCATTGCCAAAGACCATCTGCTGCCAAAGACGTTAGAAGAACACGGCCTTGATGCGGATAAACTCAGGTTTGAAGATGAGGCCTTAAAAGCAATTATCGAAAAATACACCCGTGAAGCAGGTGTCAGGTGGCTAAAAAAACAACTTGCCAGGACTGCACGGTTTGTTTCCGAGAAGATCGTGTCGGGAAAGGCCGAACTGCCGTTTGTGGTGACAACGGATAAGCTCCCTGTAATCCTGGGAAAAGAGCTGATCCGGCAGGAAGTTGCACGAAAAGAACCTGTCCCCGGCGTAGTGACCGGTCTTGCTTGGACCCCGGTTGGCGGAGAGATCCTCTTCATTGAAGGAACGTTCATGCCAGGGACCGGCAAGCTTACCCTTACCGGACAACTCGGGGATGTGATGAAGGAGTCTGCAACGATATCGTTAAGCTTAATCCGGTCACGGCTCGCAGGCGCGGAAAGCGGGTTCAACTTCATCACGAGCGATATACACATCCATGTACCTTCGGGAGCAACCCCAAAGGACGGCCCTTCGGCAGGCGTGACGCTCTTCACTGCCTTAACTTCCCTCATTACCGGAAAGACCGCTGACCCGAACCTTGCCATGACCGGTGAGATTACCCTGAGCGGCACTGTATTGCCGGTAGGGGGAATCAAGGAGAAGGTCCTTGCCGCTCACCGGGCGGGAATAAAAAGGTTGATCCTGCCAAAAGAGAATGAAAGAGACCTGGAAGAAGTGCCCGAAGATGTCAGGAGCGAACTAACCTTTGTAACGGTAGAGACCATTGAAGAGGTCTTAAAAGAGGCACTGGACATTGACCTGCCAAGACCGGTTGTTTCATATACAGTAAATCGAGGTACACCTGTGCACAATCTTGAACCTTCGGTTCAAAAGTCAAAAATGCCTTCTTAAACCTCTCTTCTTTTCAACAATCAGAAGTAATGGCTGATTATACATCATATCTGCCAGCCGGACTGTATCAAACAGGCTGCCTCCAGGAAGGTTCAATGCGCTGTTTGGATGGTTTCAGACCCAATGGGGTGATTCATGCAGGATGAAAGATTCCCTGCGTCGCGATACTAACCCGCGATAGTCAGGTCAGCACGTCACAGAGAGAAAATGGTAAAAACCAGTATCTGATCCGGAAAATTACTAAGATCCCCTGCATCTTTTTGGTGACACATTTTTAATCGGTAGTATTAAACCGCTCAAAGTAACATTCACCCGAGGTCAGTTTTTCCCCGGGCTTGAGATCAAGAACGAATTTATCGGCATGGTCCAGGCACACATATGCCGAACAGCACCCGAATCCCTGGTACCCGATGGCGTCCTTTTCACAGTACTCACATTTCATTTTTTCCGCCATGGTAATTTCTTCTGTTCTTCTTTTGATAGATACTTTTCCTGACAGACAATTTTTTTTAAGTGGCCAGAATGTGTGCCTTGTGAAGTCTTTCGAATAAAATAACGATACTTATATTGGTATGAACATCACTCGTCCTTCTTATCCGGGTGAGATCGCACCTGGGCAACAAAAAAAAGGAGGTAGACAAATGGTACGACGTTTTCACAGATCAATCTATGATGAACTCGATGATCTCAAAGCATCCATGGACTACCTGTTCCAGCTTGCTTTTGAACCAATTGACAATCCGATGTTGCCTGAAGGAGAAAACCCTGAGATTGTATGCCTGTACACGCATAACCTGAATGCAGAAGTCACCGACTATGATGATGAAGTGATTGTGACAGTCGACATAATTCCGGGCATCGAAAATTCAAAAATATCCGTTGACCTGGTCAATCCAGATACTCTGGAAATTACCTGCGATCAGGAAGAAGAGAAAACGGCGGATAATGACCAGAGATCTTTTTCCCTGCACCATATAATCCCGCTTCCGGACAAGGTCATGACGTACGGGGCGAAATCTACTTTTAAAAACGGCGTGCTTGACATTCATCTCAAAAAAGCTCAGCCGGAACCAAGGTAAACCAAATTCCCGTTAACCCTTTTTCAACGTTTTGAGAAAATAATTATTTGAGATTATAAGATTATTGCCAGGAGGCGAAGGTATGCGTTGAATCATGTGTGGATTCTCGTCTTTCCCGTACCTTGCAGGCTCTTCTGCGCACCACCGTTGTTACTTCGGGAGAGAAGGTGTAAGAGGTTCTTTGCACCTTCAAAACCGATGGTCCTCTGACTCCCGTGCATGATATCGAGATGTTCAATACCAAGGGCCTTTGCAACGGGTAGTTCCATCATACCTCCAATCAACAGGTCGATTTTTTTCTCCTTTAGCTTTTGCACGATAAGATCCTGCCCGGGTTCGATGAGTATTTCACAGCCTGTCAGAGCAAGACTGCGCAGTTTTTCGCTGATGTTCGAATCGAAGTCTACAATAATCAGCACGGGATTAATGCCGTTTTCTATAAAAAAACGGGTCATGGAGATTGCCCGGGTGGGACCGCTGACAAGGGCAATCCTCCGGTCTTTGAATGACGAATAATCAACATCAAACCGTTCGAGTGGAATATCCGGAATTTGCTCGAGTCCAAGTGCCTTATTTACTCTCTTAAGAAACTGCCGGGTTGCATCAACACCAATGGGGAGCTCTTCGATAATCCAGGGTATCCCGCACTTTACGTACAATAATTCTGCAGCATCTTTTCCCGCAGGCTCACAGAGCACGACAGTAAGTGCAGCCTTTCCGAGCATTCTGATCTCCTCCAGAGTTGCATCAGCCGTCAGCACGGTATTGACCTTTATGCCGAAAAGTCCCAGATCCCGGACGATTTCCTGTAAATCCGGACCGCCCCTTAAAAGACCGACCAGGTTAACGGAACGCGGGTCGGTTTCGTCTCTTTTCTCTACGAACTCTTCGACCAGCCTTGTCAAGGTCTCGCTGTACCCCGTCCTGAAATCACCTTCAAACCCCCCGGCATCAATCCCGATGACCGGTGCGGTGGTTGCGGTACCCCGGATTGCACTCTGGACATCCTCACCGATAATTTCTGAAGCGCAGCACGACAGGACCGCGATGAGATCGGGATGGAGCTCCCGGTCAAGATCCTCTATTGCCGTTCTGAGCTTTTGATCGGCACCGAAAATCACATCCTGTTCACCGAGACATGTCGAATAGATTTCCGAAGGGTGGTCGCCCCGCATGCCCATGATATAATTAATATGGTATACACAACCTTTTGGCCCGTGCACCAAAACTACGCATTTTTTAATAGAAATGAGTGCTTTGATTGCGCCAAAAAGCTTGCATGTAGCCCGTGGTATCCTGACTGCCATTCCCGACATCAATGAACTCTACTTTTGGTAAATGGTACTTGATTATCATGCTCAATAAAAAGAGTATGCATCGTGACTTTTTTTAAAGAAACAATCAGCGGACTGAACTTTCAAAAAAATGGCAATTTGACCTTTTTTTCACTGGAGTTTTTTTAAGAATAAGTCTGGTTCCGTCGTAGGGGGCTGGGTAAAAAAGTGGTTTGTTCGGTTACCCTGACATATTTTGGGGGTCTGATACTGTGTTACTAGTGTACACTTCAGTGCTTCAAGCCCTGTCGGCGCACTTTGCCAAAAAGAAAAATTTTCAAAATTATCGTGTTGTAGGAAATGAAGCAACAATAGTAGCAAATACCGATAATAAAACAAAGAAAATAACAGCTGCAACGATAAATGCAACTAAAATAAAAAATATAATCATATGAGCTGTTTTTGTCGGGATAAATGGAATTTCTTTATTATTCATTTTCTTTGACGTTGTATAGGCATCATATAATCCATAAACCCAGACAATTAATCCAGGAATTATTAAAATAAACAATCCAATTAGTGTTCCAGCAAATATCCCGACACCTTTTGCAGTTTCTCCATTGTATACCTGTCCTAACCCGGGAATAAAAAAAGAACATATTGTTGCAAGAAACGGATTTTTCTCTTCCGGTACTCTTACTATTTGAACTGCTTCTTGTTTTTCAACAGGAATATCGATATTTTGTTTTGCACCACAATCATTGCAGAATTTCGAAGTTTTATTTTCAAGTGGTTTCCCACAATCAGAGCAATATTTTGCCATTTTCTCTCACGCATGTAATTATAATAATCAAGGAAATAACATTTGTGAAAAAAATTATGATTTAAATATTACAGTCTTGAATTTACCTATGTACCTTTGATCGCATGAAATTGCGGTACACCCGACCAAACCAAGGAAAGCCATGAACACCCATAAAACGCCATAATTATAATCAAAAAAAATGTTCCTGATTAAGCCTCAAGAATCTGTTTCAAATTGACCAGACTTTTCTGGAGCTCTTTACGCATTGATCTTACCATCATTGGAGACAATAACTTAAGGAATCCGTTCACTGTTACGTCGTATGCAATGGTAAATCTCAAACCCCCCTTTGTGGGATTGTAGGTATTGTGTTGTTCAATGATTACGGATCCGGATGTAATATTCTTTCCAAACTTCCCATTTGGCTCGTATTCGGTGGCCTTGGCAGTCCATTGCATTGTACGACCCATCAGGCGGCTGGTACCTTTGAACATCGTACCGATACCGACCGGTCCCTGAGACGTCTGCTCCGCTTCCGGTATGATTGACTGCCACTGATTCCAGTTCCCTGCATCGGTCGTGAAAGCAAATGCTTTCTCAACCGGACAGTTAATCTCTACGCTTTCCTCAATTCTTGACATCTGAATATCCCCTTTTTCAGATACATGCGCTCGTTGCTGCTCTACTGAGCCCTGAAAAGAAGAAGGGATCCTGACCAGCATCACGAATGCCTTCAACTACTGCGAGCAGATGCGGGAGTATGTTTTCCGAATCGGCATAAACATTTCGTTAGCTGGGACTACTGGCAGGGGAACGCTATTACAGTTTTTTTACCGGCGATGGATAAATCCCATCCGGTTTTTATTTCACACCTGCTTTTTGCAGTTCCCGTTCCCGCAGCTTATTCCTGCGGATCTTACCTGAGATGGTCTTTGGGAGTGTTCCGGTGAATTCTATCGAGCGGGGATACTTATACGGGGCGGTCAGCCGCTTTACCTGTTCCTGCAGGTCCTTTGCAAGAATATCAGATGGTTCCCAGCCGGGTTTTAACACTACGAACGCTTTGACTATCAGTCCCCGGATTGGATCAGGAGAGCCAACGACTGCTGCTTCAGCTACTGCCGGGTGCTCCAGTAAAGCACTCTCAACTTCAAACGGCCCGATGCGGTACCCGGACGCCTTGATTACATCATCATCCCTGCCAATGTACCAGAAATTTCCTTCCTCGTCCATGGCCGCCTTATCATCGGTATAGTACCAGCCTTTCACAAACGATTTTTTATTTGCCGCTTCATTCCCGAGATATTCCAAGAACAATCCTACCGGGCGGGGATCTGTTGAGATTGCAATCCTGCCTTCACGGTTGATCCCCACCGGTTTACCGTCCTTGTCATGAAGCTCAATATGCCAGCCTGGCGCTGGTCTTCCCATTGAGCCCGGGGGGCAGTTCATTTTGGGCAGAGCCCCGATACAGAGCACGGTTTCGGTCTGGCCGTACCCTTCATGGATGACAAGCCCGGTTTTTTCTTTCCATTTACGGATCACTTCTGGGTTCAGCGGTTCACCGGCACTCACGCAATACCGGAGCGCTGACAGGTCGAACCGGTCCAGTTCGAGAAGGACCAGCATCCGGTATATCGTGGGCGGGCAGCAAAACGTGGTGATCCGGTATCTCTTGAGCAGCGGTGGAATCTCGGCAGGATCAAATTTCCCACGGACATCGTAGATAAAGACCGCTGCGCCTTCGATCCACTGGCCAAAAAGATTACCCCAGGCACTCTTGGCCCAGCCGGTGTCAGAAATGGTGAAGTGAAGATCTGAAGGCTTCAGGTCCTGCCATAACCGGGCAGTGACAATATGGCCGAGCGGATAACTGTGATTATGCAGTACCATTTTCGGATTGCCGGTAGTACCTGATGTAAAGAAGATCACGAGAGGATCCGTTGCTTTCGTCTTTTCAGGAAATGTACTATCCAATGCAGAAGACCGTTGTGCCAGAGAAGTACGTTCTGCTGTATAGCTGATCCAGTCCGGCTGCTCACCATCAACCACCATGCAGCTCAGTGCCGATCCGGATTCCTTCTTTGCAGATGTGACTTTTGGTGCATTTTCACGAGTAGTGATTACAAGACAAAATCCCCCGGTAGTGAGACGATAGGAAATATCCTTTGCGGTCAGCATTGTCGGTGCAGGAGAATAAACGGCGCCGAGTTTGATCAGTGCTGTGATGAAAAACCACCATTCCGGAATTCTGGGGAGCATGATCAACACCCGGTCACCATTGCGGATCCCCATGTTCTGCAGTATCTTTACAATCAGGTCAGATTCCTGCATCAGGTCTGCAAAGGTGAACCTTTTCTCCTCGCCTTTCTGATTAACCCAGAGAAGAGCAGGCCGTGCAGGGTCCTTCTTTGCCCATTGATCGATCACATCAAAACCGAAGTTATAATATTCCGGCACCCGGATGGAAAAATCCTTGTACACGGATTGATATCCATTCTTTTTCTCCTCATGTTCAAAGGGCATGATATATCAGAATTGGTTTTTGAGTAGCCTCTCATATTAAGCTATACTGAACCACTCTTTTGGTAAAACCACACGCAGCAACCAGGATTCCGATGGATGATTCTTTTAATGAAAGAACCTCTCCATTTTGTGTAATCGTCGTCCGGATTCCCCTTGTTTTCCTCATGTTATCCGAATGTATATCCTCGGTCGTGACGCTCTCAGCCTCATAGATGTAACTGCGGTATCCGGCAGTACTTTGGTACTGGCGTGATACGCATTACTCGGGAATGCTATTCATGCGGTTCAGGCATTCCACAGTGATGTAAGCGAGGCTCCCGACTCCGTTCAGCAGTGTATTGGCTCTGGCAGGCGGGGTAAAGCATTCCTGACAAAAGAACTTTTTTTAGCCACCCCTTTTTTGCAGGAAATGTTATCAGTTCCCGATACCCATCTCCCTCATCGGGGAATACGTGCAGTGAACGAATATTTCGAAGCGGGCTTTATCACTGAACTTACAGAAGGGGCCATGAAAAAAATAATGGTCCGGGATCACCCGATCCTTCTGGCAATGGCACTTGGACATTATTACGCGGTTGACGCGTTCTGCCCCCACCTTGAGGGAGACCTGTCGGAAGGAAGTCTCCGGGGTACAATACTCACCTGCCCGATGCATCACTCACGGTTTGATATTCGGGACGGACATGTTATCAGGTGGACTGATCTGACCGGCATCAGGTTTTCCATCGATTCACGGGCACACCCTCCACGCCCCCTGAAAAATTACCCGGTCCGGGTGGAAGGCGAAAAAATCCTTATTTCCCTTGTTAGATTTTAATGCCCTGCCTGACCTGAACTCTTCGGTTATGGGCGTATGTGGAAAACGACACTAACTGGATCGTGCAGTGCCCTACACCGGATCCCGGAGCAGGGGACAGGTCATGCAGTGCCCCCCTCCACGCCCGCGGCTCAGCTCTGATCCTTCAAATTCCAGCACGTCAATACCGGCCTTACGGAAATTCCGGTTGGTAAACGTGTTCCGGTCTGTTGCGATTATAACACCGGGCCTGATAGCAAATACATTATTCCCGTCATCCCACTGCTCGCGGGCAGCTTCATACGTATCGCCGCCGGTGGGAATGACTTCCAGATGGTCCACGTCCAGTGCGTCTGCAACTGCGCTGAGAAAATTCTCTTCCTTTGTTACTTTGAACATTGCCCGCTCGTCTCCTGGCCGGATGCTGTATGCCTGCATGTCGTTCACTACATCGGGAAATACAGTAACCTTATCCACATCAAGCATGGTAAAGACCGTGTCAAGGTGCATATGTGCCCGATTCCGGCTCATCGTCGTGACAATGATCCGGTCTGCGGCATGCCCGTCAAAAAGTGAATATGCCAGCTGCTCGATCATCTGACTCTGTGTCCGCTCGCTCATACCTATAAGGACCGTCTTGTTTCCGATGGGCATTACATCACCTCCTTCAAGGGATGAACGGGCATTATCCATGATACCGGACTGGTGTTCATTTTCAGGCTGAGGGAACCAGAACCTGAAATCTCCATCCCGGAACATCGGATGATTGTGATATACTGTTGCTGTATTGAACGATTCCGGTCTTCGGGCAGGCCAGTACATAGGGTTGATGGAGACCCCGTTATAGATCCAGCTTGAGGAATCGCGGGTAAAGAGTGTGTTGGGAAGTGGCGGGAGAATAAAGGCATCAGGACCGGCAACAGCGGCGGTGAGCGAGAACCGGGCCAGGCCTTCCATATAGATGCATTCAAGTTCGCTGACAGTGAGTCCCCCGATAAGATGTCTGGCGAGATCATCAGCTCCCATGTCCATCAGGCAGATCCGCACTGCATCAAGGGCAGAGATACCGACGGACATTCTGGCTGATACTTCCTCAATAATCTGCCGGCGGATCTCATATCCTGAAGACAATGTCTCGGCCAGAAGTTCCTGCAGATAATAGACTTTCACACCCTCATTACGAATGAGGTGTACAAACGCGTTATGTTCGTAGAGTGCCCGGTCAACCCACAGGACATCATCAAAAAGGAAGCTGTCGTGGTTGGACGGTGTAAGCCGCCGGAGACTGAGGTCAGGCTGGTGCACCATGACCGCGCGAAGCTTCCCTACTTCAGAATATACGCCAAATTCTGTCATTTTCCCTCATAACACCTTAATCTGGATGTACTGTTGTTCCTGAATCACCGGCAAGGATTGCCTGAATGTCTGCAAGTGCCCCGATAGCAGCCCGCTTCCCTGTCTTCTCAACAAACGTACAGGCAGCTTCCACTTTCGGACCCATGGAGCCTGCCGGAAATTCGTGACGTTTCAGTTGCCCGGGGGTTGTATCCCTGATGAGACGGGCAGACGGTCTTCCCCAGTCAAGATACACTCCATTCACATCTGTTGCCATGACGAAAATATCAGCTTTGATCTCCTGTGCGAGAAGGCCGCTTGCAAAATCTTTATCTATGACTGCTTCGACACCTGTCAGGTTGCGTTCGTTATCCGGCTGGTACATGACGGGAATACCTCCTCCGCCGGTACAGATTACGATTGCTCCCTGCTCAAGCAGCCAGATGATCGGTCGGATCTCAAAGATCCGTTTAGGTCTTGGTGAAGGAACAACCCGCCTCCAGTGATCCCCATCCTGACGAAAAAACCAGCCTTTTTTTTCCACAATCCGATCAGCATCGGTTTTTGTATACTGAGGGCCGACAAACTTGGAAGGGTTGGTAAAGGCTGGATCAACAGGGTCAACCTCAATCATAGTAAGAATAGTAGCAAAAGGGACATCCCCGGGGATCTGATTTCGGAGTTCCTGTTCAATCATATACCCGATCATACCTTCGGTCTGGGCATCGAGAACATCAAGGGGGTAGGGTTCAACCCGTGTATAAGCCGCTGCCTGCAGTGCCAGCAGGCCGACCTGTGGTCCGTTCCCGTGCGAGAGCACAAGTTCATATTTTTGTGCCAGCGGTGCCAGTGAATGGGCTGCCGTCCGGATATTGATGCGCTGTCTTTCAGCAGTCATCGGCTCGCCCCGTTTCAGAAGGGCATTTCCTCCAAGAGCGATTACGATTCTCATGTACTCTCCATCATTTTCCGGAAGTACCTGGGAGCTCCTGCCAGAAAATTCTCATGCCTGCTAACCACTTTTGCCTGAAGTCGTTCCTCAGCCCCGGATACCATACTGCATGGTTCCTTTTCCTGGATATTTATAGGAACTGATTCCCGGAGTGCGGGGAGATGACTGCCGGGCCGGATAACCTTAAGCCCATTTCCATAACCATTCGCCGGCATATCCGGAAAGCCCGGAAATGTTCACCTGTTTCAGTTCCATTTACCTGCCGGCACAATATTTTAACGTGTTCACCGATGGTTGGTGAAATCAGGATTAATTCGTGGAACCGAATCCATGACCACTGTGTTTTTGAGTCTAAATGCACAACTCATTAAAAAAAACAGTATAACCGCTATAGCCTTGCCTGCTTGCGGAGCCGGGCCCCGAGCCAGGGCAGGAAATCCTTTTTCCTTGACATAACGCCTTCGAGACGGATTGGCAATTTTTTTCCGAAAAGTGCCTCCATGAAATCAGGATCTGCTGTCCCCTGAATGTCACTTGATTTTTCCAGCACGTTTGTAAAGAGAACAAGGACCATATCAGTCCCGTATGTTTTTCTCATCCTTCCGAGTTCATTAAGGATAGCATCATCCCGCTCCCTGTTCCAGGCAAATGACGGAACCATAACCTGGGAAATCAGTATCTTTTTTTCAGAGAGGGTATACTCCTTTGTGTCACGGGTGAGAATTATTTCAAGAGGAGTTCCTGAAAGGTCCATTCCCTGTTCTAGCAGGGCGATTCCAAGCTGCTCCGGATCTTCACCGGAAACAGTGGCAAGGTACTTCACTGCCTTGATGTCCCGGTGGGTCGTGGTTGACATACGGAGAGAAAGTGTATCTGACAGGATGCCGGAGAGCAGTGCACCTGCACAAGACCGTGAAGGAGTCAGTCCGGATTCCATGAATTTCATGGCAATGATAGTCGATGTCGCTCCCACCGGGTCGTTTAAGAACCGTATCGGTTTTAACGTAGTGATAGTCCCAAGCCGGTGGTGGTCGATAATTTCGACAATGTCTGCCTCTTCTATTCCATCCACCGCCTGTGAAACTTCGTTGTGATCAAGGAGGATAACCGATCTCCGCACATCGTCAAGAAGGGTAGTCCGTGTCAGGATACCGGTAAGTGTCCCGGCCGTCGTAACGACACAAGCTGCCCGGAATTTTGAAGCGGAAACAACCTGACGGGCATGAGCGAATGTATCTGTAAATGTAAGGACCGGGACATTGGTCTCCATCACTTCCCGGGCTGGGAGGGAGAGGTTGATCATTTTGCCAATACCGAAGGCATCGAGCGCAGTGGAAAGGACACATATCCCACGTTCTGCAGCAGCTGTGGCAACACGGTCCCCGACCGGGGCTCCTTGAGCAATAATCAGGCAGGCAATTCCCGCGGAGATGAGCGCGAGCTGGGCTGGTTCATTATCACCTACAACCGCAATGTCATGTGAGGTAATTTTACCGAGCGTGACTTCAAGGGAATCGATGACAATATATACCCGCCCTTCAAGAATCTGCCGTGTCGATACGATAATGGTTGCATTCAGGATCCGCGCAAGCGACTCAACGGACAAGGGAGTGATGGCAAGTTCATTAAGGTGAATCGTCTGGATATAGGTCCCGGCCAGAGCATGTTCTCCAACCATTCCGACCGGTTTTCCCGTTTTATCCGTTATGACAACGTTCCGTATCCCTTCCTTTGCCATAAGGGTCGCTACATCAACAGCAGGGACATCCTGCGCAAGCGAAAAGACCGGTTTGTAGGTAATGTCCGAGAGCTTTGGTTTTACTGAATGTATTAATAAAGGTTCGGGGATGCTGAACCGTTCAAGCATGTACCGGGATTCCGTATTCAGCTCACCACAGCGGGCCGGGATGTACCTGCCCGGTTCGGACCAGTTTTTAAATTCCGCGTACCCGATAACACTTGCTATGCTGTCCGTATCAGGCTGACGGTGGCCAAAAAGATAAATTTTATTCATGGGGACCCTCAGGGTGTTTCTCTCAAATCTCTATAGTAAATGATGATGAAAGTACATAAAGTATAGCAAGACAAAGAACGTTCTCTCCCGTTTCTGCATGATAGTAACGGTTCCTGGATCCAGAATATCGCAGGAAGGCTTCAGATAATCGATTAAAAAAAGCTGTAAGGCTTTCAGCATGAAACTCATTAAACGATATTTTCTCTTCCATCCAGGCGGATTAAACCAAGGTAAGATAACAAAAAAATAATGACTTACAGCGCATAGATCCTCTCCATAACCGGGGCGGGGATATGTTTTTTGACCAGGTCTGTGTCCAATGCGGCCGCTGCTGTGAGAAATGGGGATGGGGACAGAAAGGTGTTATTGACGATCTCATTTTGTGGATGCAGGAGAACCGGCAGGACATCCTGCAGCATGTTTCGATAACGCTCACGAATAAAAAACGGTGTAATGGCAGGGATATTTCGATAAAGGATCTGCCTGATATTATCTGTATTGATTACTGGGTAGATCCTGACGGCAGGCTATTGACCCGCTGTCCCTTCTTCCGGCGGGCAGATGACGGAAAAGTATACTGTAAAATTCATGATACCAAACCAAAAATATGCATCGGCTTCACACCATGGAACGAGGGAATTCGTGATTATGCGCTGAACTGCCCGGCATGCCATAATACGGCACCGTAATAGTTGAGAGTCTTTAGTATTTTTTTCACTATTGGCGAAAAGGTCTCATGACAGGTACAGCCAGAAAAAAAACCCTGATGGATCTTCAGACCCGTAAAAATTTACCTGTTGATATGCACCACTTTTGCCGGGGGGAATCCGTTAAAGAAGGTGGATGAAGCATGGGAATAGGCACCAATATTTTCAGAATATACAAAATCGCCGATTTCAAGATCCGGCAGGTCTGCAGAGAGCGTTATGGTATCAAAGGCATCGCAGGTAGGCCCGAAGACGGCTGAGATCTGGGTTTCACCATCATGGAACGCCAAAACCGGGTACGTAACGTGGTCAAAAACCTGTCCGGAATACGTGTGATAAACCCCGTCGTTGATATAATAGCAGGGTTTCCCGTCGCGGAAAGCTTTACCGACCACTTTGGCAACAAGCATACAGGCATTTGCCACCAGGAACCTTCCCGGTTCTGCGAGTATTTCCATATCCGCGGGGAACAACCGTTTAATTTCAGCTTCCAGTTTTTTTGCCAGTGTTTTTACGGATTTTACTTCCGGGTGGTACTTAACCGGAAAACCGCCACCGATATCAAGAATCCTGATTTTTCGGCCGGTCCGTGTTTCTATCTCTTTGATAATTTCTGCTGACAACTGCAACGCCTGGACATAATTCTCAAAATTGGTACACTGACTGCCAACATGAAAACTTAATCCTTCGACAACAAGTCCCCTGGAAAATGCATCGGCAATCAAATCAACCGCTTCACCAGGATGAGCCCCGAATTTCGAGGAGAGTTCTACCATGGAACCTGTGTTGGGAACCCGCAACCTCAAAACGAGGCCGGCGTGAGGTGCATGTAATTTGATTTTTTTCAGTTCTTCATAGTTATCGAACGTTACCAAGGGTTTGTAGTGGTCAAGGGCCTCAAGGGTCTCTATCGGTTTGATGGTATTTGCATAGATGATCTTATCCCAAATCCAAGCCTGGCGCTCTTTTTTTGGCATCTTTTTGATATTTTCATAGACGATCATGAATTCGGGCATGGATGCCACATCAAAGCTGCTCCCCATCTCATAGAGCGTCTTTACGATCTCAGGATTTGAATTTGCCTTTACAGCGTAATACACCTGGATTTTGGGAAGGTGCTTTTTAAATTCCCGGTAATTCGAGCGTATTTTTTCATGGTCAATCACGAAGATGGGAGTTCCCTGCTCGCGTGCCAGTTTTTGCAGCAATTCCTTCCTCGCCTTTCCAATATGAGGCACTCCGTCATCCTGATCTTTTGGTATAGTTTTCATTTTCACTGCTCCGCCCACCTTTATCAATACAAGAGTGATTCATCGCACAAATAAGAAGTTTTTGAATTGCCAGACATCTTCATAGTCATAATTGTTTTCCGGGTTTTCTTTGAAGTATACCTTCCTGTTTTTTAACGGGGTCCAGTCGGAAGGACCGGAATAGAAATCCCCCAGATATGGTTTTGCAATATCAAGTACACATTCATGTGGTATATCATCGGGTAGGCAGAACCCCTTTTTCGGGTTTGCAATCATCCACATCACTGCAGTAACCACTCCCAGTGCAACCTGTACGGTGGTTGCATTCTGGCCGGGTGCAAGGGTCTTTGCTTCCTCAATTGAAAGGATGCTGCCCGTCCACCATGATGTATAGGGATGTCCCATCAGGAGTGCTCCTAAACTATCTGCACCGGAAATAATTTCCCGGTCATTCAATATGCGCAATTTTGGCTGCAGTTCGTAATTTCTGCCCCTCAGCTCATGGAGCGATGAAATCGTGTCATCACAGGGTAAATATGCATAATGAACTGTCGGGCGGTAGATTGCATTGCCATCATTCCAGACAGTCCAGCGGTCTGATATGCCAAATGCTTCACCGTGCCGGATAACCATTCCCACTATCTCATGGTGGGGAACCCAGGAACGGACCCACATATTAATCCCCATACGTGCCAGCAGAATCTCGTTCTTTGGCCCGACCGGAGGCACATGAGCCTGATCGGGCAGCTCTTTTTCATGCGTGCCCCACCCTATCTCCGCAGGAGCGGTACCTTCTTCCCTGAGTCCTTCAATGCACCAGGTTCCCACAAACTCATCGACTTTTTTTGGTGACCGGGAGATCTGGGTGTCCCTCTCTGAGCAGTGAATAACTTTTACACCGGTCTCCATGGCAAGCGAAGCAAAATTCTGCTTTTGGATCAGGTCTTCCAGGTGGTCGGCATCCGGGGCAATCCCGTCTGCAATCATCCGGCGTGCGATATCGACAAGTCCCTGCCTCGCAAAATGCGAGATTAAACCGGGGTTCGCACCGTGGTCAACGACAGATGTGGCACTTTTATGCCAGTCTTTGGTCAGTTCATGGAGTTTCATCTGCCGGTAATACAGGGTCTTTTCATACGGGCTTGCAGTGAATCTTTCCGCATCGGGATCCCAGGCTTCTACTGATGTGTTCACGTACAGGACATTATTATCATGGCACCATTGCACCAACTCGCAGCAGTCGATGTTCCATGCAAGATCGATCAGCAGGCCGCCCGGGGAAAGATATTCAGAAAGAATCTGGCCTAAATTATCCGGCGTGACTTTTCTCTTGAAAAACCGAAGTCCCCCAGATGTCCAGGCTTTGAGATCATGTGCCTTATCTATAAAATCGATGATCGTGAGATTTTCGAGCGGGATATTTACATGACGGAGCAGGATAGGGAGAGTACACTTGCCTACGGCACCATATCCAATCATTAAAACCTTGTTATCAAAATCCACACAAGACCTCCGATTTACTATATTTTTTTAAATAATCTGTTGTTGGTTTGTTAATATTACATTTAAAACTGATGAGAAAAATTTGTCGCCGTTCAAAAAAGCCGGGGAATGCAGGAAATAATCCTTTCGCCGGCAGAAACCTGCCGGATTATCTTAAAAAGAATGTATTGTTTCTGCCGTCACTTTTGAGTGTTTTTAAAAAGATTCTTTCCGTATCTGTTATTATTAAAAAGTGGATACTTATTTCATTGCCTCCCCAATACTAGTAAGGTGATTCGTTGTCAAAACGGGCAGTTGATATGGTTTTTCAGGCTACGTATACTCTCACCGATCTTCGAATAATTCTCCGTCAGACCGCTCCTTTTCATGATCTCGATGCCGGGCAGAAAGTCCAGGCCCGGCGGCTGCTGGAGAATCTCGAGCATCAGGTTGCATCATTAAAACAGGAGATGCTGAAATGAGGTGCGGGGCCGGCATTGAAGCACGTCAGGTAAACGAACTCTTTATTAATATTGACCCCATCCAGGCAGGGGGCAGGCTGACAGCAGATGCAATGAAAGCTGTTATTGCCTACGGGGACGGGTATTCGGTCTGTGATAACTGCCGAAAGCCAAACCGTCTTGATTATATCAACAAACCCCCGATTGCCGATTTCCATAAAGATGTGGCAAAATGGCTGAACATGGATGATGTAAGAACTGTGCCTGGTGCCCGTCGGGGCTTCCAGGCAGTTGCCCAGACATATGTAGGCAAGGGTGATCCGGTACTGCTTACCAGCCTGTCGCATTATACCGAGTTTCTTGCTATTGAAGAAGCGGGTGGATGCGTCCGGGAGATACCAGCCAACGAAAACAGGATGATTACACCAGAAGCTACAGCGGTTAAAATCGAGGAAGTAAAGCGTGAATGTAAAAAAGATCCCGTTCTTGCATTCATAGACCATGTAGATTACCAGTATGGCAACATGCATGATGTGAAAGCGATCACAAAAGTTGCCCGCCAGTATGATATTCCGGTGGTGTATAACGGGGCTTATACCGTAGGTATCCTGCCGGTTGATGGCAAAGATATTGGTGCAGATTTCGTTGTCGGATCCGGGCACAAGAGTATGGCTGCTCCGGCACCATCGGGGATTCTCGCAGTAACTTCCGAACGTTCCGGTGAAGTTTTCCGCACTACAGCAATTGAAGGTGATGTTACAAAAAGGAAGTTCGGCATCAAGGAACCGGAGATGATGGGCTGCACACTTATGGGTGCCACACTTGTCGGTATGATGGCATCATTTCCCCAGGTTAAGGAACGGGTAAAACACTTTGACCGGGAACTGGAGAACAACCGGATTGTATTAGAAGCCCTGCTTTCCATTTCCGGTACAAAGATTCTTTCCCAATATCCGAGGAAACATACCCTGACGCGGATGGACACTGTTGCATCATTTGATAAAGTGGCAGAAACCCACAAGAAGAGAGGTTATTATTTCTCCAATGCGCTTGAGGAAAAAGGGATAGTTGGTATAATTCCCGGTGCTACCAAAGTCTGGAAATTCAATACCTACGGGTTGACAACGAAGCAGGCGCAGTATCTTGCCGAAGCATTTATTGCCATTGCGAGTGAGAACGGCCTTTTTAGTCAATAATTTTTTTTTAGGATTTTCAAAAATACATTTTCTAAAAAAAAATGTACCGGTATCACCTCATTGCCGACAGGATTTACCGTCCTGTGAAAGTTACAGCATTACCTTCTCCTGTTCTTTTCTGATACGAAGTCCAGGGGGCTGCTCAATCTGTAATGGAAGTACAGACATAACTACGGATATATATGCAAAAACAGCAATACCACCTTTCAGGTTTATCAGTCCTCAATAAAAACCGATACAGGGAGTCATCAGCATGACAGGCGTTGTTGCTGGAATAAGCCATGCAATGGTGGAACTACTGCCACTGTCACAGAATAAATGCTCTGGGTAGGGTTTATTAATCGCGATGCCCTACGAATCGTTTGTCAAGACAGGAAACCGGTAGTCTGCACAAACCTGGGGGAAGTATGTTTGAGAAGTATGATCTGACAAAAACAATCGACGATGCGACATTTGAAAACTCTGTAAATCCATTAAAGGAGCGACTGAGTATCCTTCAGCGGACACTTCGCGATCTCAGGATCCCCACCATAATTGTTATCGAAGGCTGGAATGCGTCAGGGATTACCATGTCTACCAGGGAGATTATACACTCACTGGATCCCCGTGGTTTTACCCTTCATGCCATCGACAAAGCTACAGATGAAGAACGGGCGCATCCGTTTATGTGGAGATTCTGGGTAAAAACTCCCTCGAAAGGTCGTATTGCCCTTTTTGCCCGCAGCTGGTACAGCAGGGCACTTGCAGAAAAACTATCCAGCATTGGCTGGAAAAAGTCGCTCAAAGATGAGATTAATTCAATAAATATTTTCGAACGCCAGCTCAGCGACAGCGGTGCAATTATCATTAAATCCTTTTTGCATATCAGCAAAGACGAACAGAAAGTCAGGCTTCTGGAGCGCGAGAGAAACCCGCTTACGGCATGGCTGGTGACCCCCAGAATCTGGGATTTCCATCATAATTATGATACCTATCTTCCGATTATTGATGAATTCATAGAAAAGACAGATACAGAATATGCTCCCTGGCAGATCATTGAAGCTACTGACAGGAAGTATGCCATCTCCAAAATATATTCAAATCTTGTAAAAACTCTTGAAAAAAGAGTTGCTTTTGAGGCAGATGAGCGGTCAAAAAAAGGAAGACAGAAAAACATTTCCAAACCCCCGAAAAATCCTGTCCATAGAAGGTCTTCTGCTGGGTCAGCCTATTCAAAAGAAGACTGCCAGAATATATTAAACAACCTGCAGATCGAAATGCTCGAGATAAATTACATCCTTTTTAAACGGAAAATTCCGTTCATCATAGTCTATGAGGGATGGGATGCTGCCGGAAAAGGCGGGAACATCACTCGTCTTGCCCGTTATTTCAACCCGCTGGGATATGATGTTGTGCCGGTTGCAGCACCGAATGACTACGAGAAAGAACACCACTACCTCTGGAGGTTTATCCGGCATTACCCGAAAGCAGGACATTTTGCAATATATGACCGGAGCTGGTATGGGAGAGTACTTGTTGAACGTGTAGAAGGGTACTGTTCAGAACCGGAGTGGCAACGGGCGTACCAGGAAATCAATGAAATGGAACAGGACTATGTCGAGAGCAGTGGTGGGGGAATTGTCAAGTTCTGGCTTGAGATAGACAAGGATGAACAACTCAAAAGGTTCAACCAGCGGGAGAAAGATCCCCTCAAGCAGTACAAGATAACTGAAGAAGACTGGAGAAACCGGGAGAAATGGGATCTCTATGATGCGGCAGTGGATGAGATGCTGGCCCGTACCAATACCCGGTATGCCCCATGGATTGTCATTGAGTCGAACAATAAATGGTATGCCCGGGTCAAGGCCCTCAAGGAAGTCATCAGGGGTACGGAGAAACTCCTATGAGTAAATCCGGAATACGGTTTATACCCCCACCGGTGTTTGGAAAGATCGTTTGATTTTTCTGCATCTGCATGCAGTATCGGATAAGCGGAAATTAAAGAAAAATGCAATGCGACGGTGCCTTGCCAGATTTTATTATTTTATAAAAAGAAAGACTCAAATAAGGAAGACCCAGCGATATCCAGTCCAGAACACCTTTCATCGGGTCTTCCCTTCTTTTTCTGTTCTGTGACGAGTCCGTCTGCAACAGTTAATGGTACCCTGAATTGCACATACAATACAGGGAAGAAATACAGAAAAAAATTGTCTCCTTATCGCGATGAATTATATATTCACGGAGACAGGAATCACGAGAAATGCGACGATAGGATTTTTATTCGGAGGAGACAGTCAGCTGGTTTGAGCATATTGTATACAGTATGGTATCCACGTAAACACCAACCGGGTTGATCTCCCTTCGCCAGGTAAGAAATTGTTGGCAGTTGCCATAAATTATGCCTCCGACACAATCTTTGGTACATGTATCACATGGTCTGGATGTCATAGTTCCCTCCTTTCTTTTCTTGTATTTTATATTCACGAGATTTTTCAGGTTCAATAATAGAACCATAAGGTTATCTGAAATCTAATGGTGTCCTATAAATCAGGATGTATTGTTCTCAATGAAATGTTCATTCGTTCAGGGTGCATTTCAGACTCACCGATTACACAGGAATATGGTGAAAGAATTGCCTTTACGCTACGCTGATCGGTACACCGGCTCTGCAGGGTAGAAAGGAACTAATCCGCTGTTGATAGTACACATAATAACAAGGAAAAAAAATTCCTCCGTTACCAAAAAAAAAGTGCCGGAACCACTCATCAGCATCATCGCAAAGTACTATTGCTTTCACAAAAACCCCTGTGCAGACCGCTTTCCAACGCACATTGGATTGCAAAATGGTATTCATTGGAAGTAATCCTGCGACAAAGTGAAGGGGGAAGTAATGATTTTCTGTTGCTGCTGGTATGCCATGACGGGTGATACTGGTTCATGATATTTACATATGAATCACGCGATATTTCCTGAGCAATCCATGGCAGCACGCTATCAGAGCCTGCAAGATTTTCCGGGAGCACAAGATGCCGTATAATCATACCATGCATTGCTATACCTTTCTTGTCTATGACCAGATCGCCTACCTGCCGGTGCATTTCTGTAATTCCCGCTTTCATTATAGCAACGTAGTCCGGCGCATGGGAAAGGGCAATTGCAATGTCGTCACTGCCATATTTCGCATCGGGCATATAGATATCAACAATGCCATCCAGAAGCCGCAAAGTATCGACGGCATCATAACCCCCGCTGTTATAGACGACAGGGATACGTAATCCCTCCTGTATTGCAATCTTAAGACTTTTTAGGATCTGGGGCACTATGTGCGTAGGAGTGACCAGGTTGATATTATGACAACCCTGCTTCTGGAGGCAAATCATTATCCCGGCCAGTTTTTCACAGGACACCGGCTCTCCATTTCCACACTGGCTGATGTCATAGTTCTGGCAGAACTGGCAGGCAAGGTTGCAATGGGTTATAAAGATGGTACCGGACCCGTTGAAACCGACCAGGGGGGGCTCTTCACCAAAGTGCGGTCCGGAACTTGAAATGACCGGCAGGAGCCCGGTCCGACAAAATCCCCGCTCATCATCAAGACGGTTTACCCTGCATTTTCTGGGGCAGACCGTGCATGACTCCAGAAGGTTATACGCCCGGTCGATTCTTTCTTCCAGTTCACCTGACTGGTTTAGAGTGATATATGACGGGTAATTCATTCCCTGCGTCAAGGACCAGCTCATGGAGATCTTCTCTTTTTTATGGTTTTTATGGCATCAAAAGATGATATCAGGTTTCTGATATAATCTCACCGTTTAATGCAGTAATTAACCTGATATCTGTAAGGGATTTTTTAACAATATCATCAATATTCATTTTCTGCTCGCAGCTTTTTACTGTTTCAAGTACAGCTGCAGTGGCCGGCATATTCGGTACTGCCCGGCAGGTAAGATCTCCCGGATGAGAAACAAAAGTGCCAATCATCCTGGCAATGGTGACAGTTTGCTCCTTGTCATACGTAATAAGCGGGCGAAGTACTGGTACTTGTGTTGCTTCTGAAATGACCGACAGATTGGCCAGAGTCTGGGAAGCCACCTGTCCCAGATTCTCACCAGTGACGACAGCGAGCGCACCTTCTTTTTGCATCAGGTGGCCTGCCACACGCTGCATGAAACGCTTGCAGATCACACAACGGTACCGCGATGGAATGCGACACTGTTCCATAGAATCGAATAAATGTTCGCTGGTCGCGATGACCAGAGTCAGTGGATTTCCACTACACCAGCCCGAAAGTTTCCGGTGATTCGCGATTGCTGTCTCAGTAACATCCCTTCCTGCCCATCTGCCGGCATCCAGGTGCAGGTGGGTTATCTCACATCCGCGTTTCATCATCAGCCATGAAGCAACCGGAGAATCAATACCCGATGAAAGGAGAGCAAGTACTCTTCCCTGCGTCCCCCAGGGTAATCCGCCTGGTGCTGGTATCCGCGAATCGTATATAAGCCCACCGAAGTCACGGATTTCGACAAAGAGTTCGTAATCCGGGTTAGTCAGGTCGACCTGAAGACCCGGGATATGATTATAAACTGCAGAACCAATCAGTTTTCCCAGTTCCTGGCTGTTCAGTCCTGTTTTCTGCTGCCTTTTTGCACGGACAGCAAAACTCATATCTTTATGAAGATTTGTCGATGCCAGGGTAACTGCTTTTGAGCAGATATCTTCGAGCCGTATACTTGTCCGTATACAGACACTGACATCAACAATCCCGAAAATCCGGGATACAATATCTGCGATCGTTTCCGGGTTATCTCCGTAAATCAGGATTCGCCCCCGGGGAGTTTCAAAGTGACAGGTAATACAGGCAACAGAGAGTGCTTTTCTGATGTTTCGCAACAGCATTCCGATAAAATGGTGCTTTACCGACTCGCTTTTTAAGAATAACTCCCCATATCTCACCATTACGAGTCTTTCAGGCCAGTCCATACCTTCACCCCTGTTCGCTGAAGTATTGACGGTCAAGGGAGATAACCATTGGTGGTTAAGGACAAAGTGGTTATCACAGCATTAAAAAAATCCGCTCAGATAATCCTTAAAGACGATCGAAGAACGAAATCCTTTAATTTCGCAAATGAATAGTGTACTGAAATGGTAAAAAAGGCTAGCAAAAAAATCGAAGAGGAACCGCTCAAGTTGTTTTATATTTTTTACAACCAGGAACGATGGGACAACTGGCTGAAAACTCTCAGTGAATCAAGTTTTGAGGCAGATCCCAAGAGTGATGAATTGCCCGAAGGGTTCCGCGTGCTTGACAATTTCTCAGTAGACATTACTGTATCGGTCTTAAAAATCATAAGGCTCTACCAGAACAAACGCTTCACCTTTGAAGAAGCAGTCGATAAGCTTTCTGAGGTTGAAACAATTGTAATGTCTGCGGCCCCGGAAGGTAATCTTGGGGAGATCATTGAGATCCTTCAGCTTCCCAAACTTGTCCTTTTTGCATCCTGCCGGTTGTTCTTTGCAGGAGGTTTTGACAAGGATATTAAGGTGCTCGTCAAGAAAGGCAGAGCCGAAATTGAAAAGGATATGGAACAGGCACTTGATACAGCAGCAAATATTGGAGCAAGTGTGATCGACGGAGCATCATGCTGTGGGAAATACCTGAAAGATGATATCGAACAGACAACGCTTTTTGATGAGTGGCTGATTGAGTGCGAGCGCATGGGAGAAGCGATGGCCTCTTTAAAAAACTTTGATGAAGGTATAGGAGACGAGGATTGATCGCTGATCGGGCCCGGTTCCGACATGCAAAAAAGATAGAACGGCTTGCTGGTTTTCGCATTCCGGAACTGGCATTTTCCGGAACCATGCTCGAAACTCTTTCATCCCGCCTTGACTATGATTCGTTTGATTTTGCTGTGAGGCAGCAGGTCCTTGCTTTTTTTAATGATTTCCTCCGCTGTGATTGTAAAAATTCCCCGTTATGCGGGTGCCCGGAGAAAAAATTTGCAAAAAAAGTAATTGAACTACGGGAAAACGGTCTGGATCACCGGCAGATAGCTGCATTTATGGTGGATGAGTATGGAATAGAAATATTTCCTGCTGATGTCCTTTCGTTTCTTGAAGAATCAGTTCATGTGCTTGAGGCTATATCAGATGTCGCCTGTTTGCAGGATCGCGGGGAGCTTGCAAAAAAGACTGATGACCATATACGCCTTATTGAACGGTAATATTTTTTGGATCATTCATCGGTGATCAGCACCTATCATCCGGGATTTAATAGTCAGGACGCGAAATATATCTATGAATTTTGCACCAGTTAAAAAATGGGCGGTATTTTTTTTCGGGATCCTTTGCGCGATTATAATCGCAGATGCTGTTTCTCTGCTGATACTTTCTGTTGCAGGACTTGAAGGATGGATGAAGTTTCTGGTGAATTTTGTACTCTATGCCATTTTCTTCTTTGCAATTCTCTATGCCCTGGAAAAAATTTTTCACATCGAATTTTTTGGTTTTAATAAGAAATAATGAACTTCTTATCAGGAAACAAAAAATTATTCCCGCTCATCCAGCAGGACAGAACGGTAAAATGCAGCACAGAAGAGGGGTTTGCTCTGTTCAGTGCTGGTTGCCGGTCATTTGCCAGCACTGATAATATCCGGGCATCACATCCCTCATAAAAATAAGCATACCCTTATCATACTCCTTTTAAGGCAGGGGTAAAATGCATTGAACTCTCAGGAAATAACCAAAAATATTATATCCTGGTGCAATTATTTCAGCATCACTGCTTTCCATGATTTTTGAGTCACTAAAGAGCAGTGCAATTAGCATTACCGGCATGTATATTGCGGGGATGCTAAAAAGAATAGGATGAATTTTTTAGTTGAGGCATCTAATGAAGATCAGGTTGTAATACAGGCCACTCTTCAATCATGAGTGATTTTGGTATGGACACAAAATTGTCATGCCTCATCTGGGGCGTTACCGGTGTTATTTTTGGGCTTATAGCTTTACTGGTTCCTAATATCCTGCTGCTTGAAACCTTTTATATCATTTTCTGGATTCTGATCGGATTGGGAATTGTCGGTCTTCTTATTCTCGCTATTACTTCAGGAAGTGACGAATCGCTGTTCTGGTTTGGTCTTTCCTCAGTCTTGCTTATCATTGGCGGTCTTTCATTTTTAGTGAAGTCAATCGTGGCGATCATTTTTCTGCTTATCATCGCAGGTATCGCGTTTTATAATGGTTTTAATGGCATAACGCTTGCACTCACGCATTCCAGAACCAAATATATCCTTATCCCTGGCATGTTCATCGCTGGTACAGCACTGCTTTTCGGACTTGTCTATTACTTCCCCTCATTTTTAGAAAATCTTGTCATTGTTATCCTCGGCAGTTTCGCGTTTATATTTGGTCTGTTTTCAATAATGATGGGTTTTTTTCAGAAAGATGAGCCAGACAGGTATGAAGCATGAACTTCTCTATAGCTGTGCATCGAAATTATCAACCGGAAGGAAAAAAATAACCTCTATCCCGTCTGTCATATTTGTTATGTTCCTGATTTGTGTGTTCCCATGTCATATGATGTCATTGTAATAGGAGCGGGTCCGGCCGGCAGTGCTGCGGCCCATGAATGTGCCAGACGCGGGCTTTCAACGATCTGCATAGAAGAGCACGGGACGATAGGTTACCCGGTACAATGCGCAGGGCTTCTTTCGAATACTGCCTTTGAGGAATCGGGTGTATCCGAGCATCCGGTGCTCACAAGGATTTCCGGTGCCCGGGTGGTATCAGGCATGGGCAGTGAAATGCTGATTGACGCAAAGACGTCCAAGGCTGTCGTCGTGGACCGGGGGTCATTTGATCGCGAAATGGCAGAGAATGCAGCAAACTGCGGAGCAGAGTATTCCTTAAAGACAGCAGCTTACGGTATACGCGGGAATTCACTTTTAGTCAGGGGCGTAAAGGGACATGCTGAAATTCCGTTCAGGCTTCTTATTGCCGCAGATGGTCCAAGAAGTACCATTGCCCGAATCCATAGAATGCCACGGGCAAAAATGTATCTCGCGGGCATCCAGTTAGAGCTGCTTCACGATTGCGATCCCCGGTTTGTAGAGATCTATCCAGACGCATCACCGGAATTCTTTGGATGGATGATTCCAGCTGGTAACGGAAGGGTGCGCCTTGGACTGTGCGGGCAGTCTCAAGTACCGGAACGGTTCACGGCGTTTATAAAAAAGTTTGGTGATCGTGCAACACATCTCGTCACAGGGACCCTCCCGCTGGGTATCATGCCAAAAACGTATGGTCACCGCACACTGTTTGTTGGTGATGCAGCCGGGTTTGCAAAACCCACTTCAGGAGGAGGAGTGTATACAGGAATCCGTTCTGCCCGGCATGCAGCTGCAATTGCGTCATCCTGTTGTGCGAATGATCTGTATACTGATGCAGCCCTTGCAGAATATGAACAACGCTGGCAGGCAGATATTGGACGGGAGCTTGATCTCGGTTTCCGGCTTTTCCGGTTGCGCCAGAAAATTTCTGCCTATGATATGGACGCGTTAATCCGGGGCCTTAATGATCCTGATATAATCCGCACAATCGTAGACTACGGTGATATGGACCGGCCAGGCAAACTGGTAAAAAAACTTCTTGGCAAACACGCCATGCTCCGGTGCGCAGGCCCACTGATTCGAACCGGACTTCAGTCGTTATTCGAGTAATATCACGGTACGAAGCCTTTGATAAATAAAGCAGGCTGGGAACTAGTCAAAGGATCTCCGGACGGCCGGGTTTGGTAGAAAAGATTTTATCGTATTAGCAATATGAACCGGGTATCAGGCAGAGGAGTGAGGGGTGTTTTTGTGATATGGAGTATTGATAAAATATGAAAGGCATTTAAAAATAGAAGTTCAGGAGACTAAAAAACACTGTTATCCTTCACTTCAGTTATTTTCCGGTCTGGAATTTTTGATTTGCCGCAAACCTGTAGGCTCCATTCGGCACAGTAATCTCAAACCGTGCTCCTTTGCCGGATTCTCCGTTTTCGTTAATGGTTATTCCGGTGATTGAAAGGATCTCCCGTATAAGAAATAATCCGTATCCCGTATTTTTTCCAAATCCTCGTTGGAATAAATGCTTCTTTGTTTCACTGTCGATTCCACCACCATTATCTTCGCATATGATGGTCAGTTTATTGCCATTTTCACGAGCTGAAAATTGTATCGAACTGGTATTCTGTCCATGTCTCACTGCATTTTCCAAAAGATTGTAGAAAACCTTTCCTAACAGGGGATCTGCAAAAATCTCAATATTACTGAAATGGATCTGAACAGACACCAAACTCAGGTCAAGCAGATTTTGAACATTAACGATTGTATCATGCACATTCTGCCATTGAGGGGCGTGCATCCCGATATCCTGATAGTGTTTGGTGAACGTAATCTGCTGGTTGATCCGTTCGGTCGCTGTTGTTTCCTTTTTAATAAAACTGAGAAGTTTTTCATCAGACGCAAATTCCTCGGACAACGCCAGGTACCCGGAAAGAACCGTCAGCTGGTTGAGGATATCATGCCTGGTAATACTTGACAGGAGATTCAGTTTCTGGCAGGCAAGAGCCAGGGCATCTTCCGTCCTCTTGTTTTCTGTAATATCCCGCCCGACGGACTGGTATTCGACAATTGAACCTTTTTTATCAAATATCGCCCGGTCAGACCACCGGTGCCATCGGACAGATCCGTCTGGCATAATAATACGATGTGTATCGGTTGCAGAAGGATTCTCCTTTGTCAGTGATGCAAAATGTTCTCTTACCTGACGGTGATCTTCCTGGGGAATTCTGGGAAAAAATTTTTTCCCAACGATTTCCTGACGTGATTTATTAAAATACTGGCAGTATGCCTCATTTACAAATAATTGCATGCCGTCAGGCCGGAAACGCGAAATTAACTCAGACTGATCTTCGACAACATTCCGGTATGTTCTTTCGCTCTTCCGCACCGCTTCTTCTGCCTGTTTACGGTCGCTTACATCCCTGACAATTGCCTGAAGGAGTGTCTTTCCGCCTATTGTCACACGGTTCAGTGTTATTTCAGCATAGAAAGTAATGCCATCCAACCGTGCGAATAACCAGTCGAAAACAGGAGTTATGCCATTGAGAGCCTCTGAAATTTTTTCCAGTCCTTTTTGTTCAGAACTGACGCGATCGGGTTGCATTACCGGGGAAAAATCGATCAGCGATCTCCCCAGGATTTCCTGCTTTTTTGTACACCCGAATAGCGATACTGCCCGGTTGTTGCAACTGGTAAATCTGGTATTTTCCAAAAGAAAGATTGCATCCTGGGCAGATTCAAACAGCGAACGGTATTGTTCTTCGCTTTCTTTAAGGGATTCTTCTGTTCTTTTGTTTTCGGTTATATCCCTGAAAACTTCTATTGCCCCGGTAATATTTCCTTTTGCATCATATAACGGGGATGCGATGAACCAGAGATATGCACCTCTTCCCCCGTTAAGTAACGGGAATTCCAATTCAGAAATGAGTTTGTTGTTTTTGCGAATAATAAACGGATATCTCTTTTCGATTTCTTTATCATCGTGGAGAACAAGATCGAGAAGAAGAGGGTCCTTTTTACCATAAAAAGGCAGAGCATAGATATAATCTCCTTCACCGATTATCGTGGTTTTTTGCACCCCCGTCATTTCCTCCATCGCTTTATTCCATGCAATAACCTTTCCTTCAAGATCGATGGCAAAGGTCGCATCAGGAAGGAAGTTGATGAGGTCAGACAACCGCTCCGCTGCGTTTTTATGTGCTTCGCGTAACTGTTTCCGTTTAACTGCTTTTTTTATGTTATTTGCCAGTTCATCAAATTGAAATCGCGGATCGCTCCCTTTTGTAATATAAAAATCAGCTCCATTATTGAGTGCAGCGATAACAACTTCTTCCCTGCCTTTACCGGTAAAAAAAATGAAGGGAATATCGCCCAATTCTGTGTGGACATATTTGAGGAAGGTGATGCCATCCATACCGGGCATCTGGTAATCGGACACGATGGCATCGTAGGATTTTAGTTTTTCTGTATCCAGGACTTCATATGCAGACGTTGTTATATCGATGGTGAATTCCTTGGATTTTTCCAGAAATATCTTTACTATTTCAAGAAGAACGGGTTCATCATCAACATACAGGACTTTATACATATTGATCTCCTGAAAGAACCATATCGATATTGATGTAGCGTTGATATAAAATAATGCAAGGCACCGGTGCAAATCTGGAATTGAAGATTTACACTATCCGGGTCAATGTAAGAAAAAATCTGAATACGGAACATTTTTTCCGGAAATAAAATGAGGTCTGAACAGCGGGATCGGTCTTCCTGAAGGGGAGTGGTTTTGCCGCCGATTGTAACTCTCCCGGCAAGGGATGAGAAAAAGCGACCGATTTCCTTTATATGAGCCATGTCTTCATCCGATTACCCTTGCTTAGAGGACCGGGCGGGCTTTCTTTTCAGTTTCAATAATTGTTGTTATTGCAGTCTTAAGACATTCGTGGCTGACTGCACTCTGCGGGGTTCTGACCGTACCTTTTTTTAGCACCTGTCACCATTATGAGATCATGAATTATCCCTTCGGTCATGGATTTGTCACCAGTATTACGCTTATCTGCCGGCATTTCGCACTCCCTCCCGAACAAGCCTGGTTCGGGGCCGGCGATCATGTCGAGGGGCTGGTGCTGCCCGAGAAATTTAAAGGTACTGAAATTGAAGAACTCACCACGCTCTTAAAAAAGAAAGTAATCTGGCATCAGCCGGGAACTATGGACAAGGAAGATGCAAGAGACGTGATTCTGACGCTGAACCGGCTCGTCATTGCAATTGACCATGAGCTCGGTATTTCAGACGCATCAATCGGTGAGTTCCGGTAACGGGAGGAATCCTTTTATACCCATTGACGGTATTAACGCCTTATCCTTTAAGTCATCGCACGCCCAATAATTATTATGATTTCAGTACCATATTTTTTTATTTTTCTAACGGAGGTTTTTCTTGACTGAAACGTACGATGCATCCCATATTACCGTTCTTGAGGGGCTGACTCCTGTCCGGGAGCGCCCGGCAATGTATATTGGCAGCACAGATACCCGGGGACTGCACCATCTTGTCTATGAAGTTGTAGATAACTCAATTGATGAAGCACTCGCTGGCTACTGCACCTTTATCGCCGTAATAATCAATAAGGATGGCTCCCTCTCGGTCACCGATAACGGACGTGGTATACCTGTCGATGCAATGGAAAAGAACCACAAGAGTGCGCTTGAAGTTGTGCTCACCGTCTTACATGCAGGGGGAAAATTCGATAAGGAAAGCTACCAGGTATCCGGTGGTCTGCACGGCGTTGGAGTTTCCGTAGTTAATGCGCTCTCCAACTGGCTTTCAGCCCGCGTATACAGGGATGGTAATATCTATGAGATGCGGTTCAGCCAGGGCAAACCGACAAGCCCGCTTATATCCCGAAAGGAAACCCTTGCTGAGATGATCACTCGTTTCGAGCAATGGTTCGGTGCACCAGTACTCTTCAGCAGGACAAAATCCACAGGGTCAGGGCCGGCGGATAGTGAAGAAGAAGATCGCACGTCGTTCCTTGTTCAATTTGGTGCAGAGATAACGGGAACTACCATCCATTTCGTCCCTGATGCAACTATATTTGAGACTACCACGTTCGATTATGATATACTTGCTCACCGGCTCCGTGAACTTGCGTTTCTCAATGCCGGCCTGACGATAAAAATATCGGATGAACGCAGCGGTGACAAGGCAGTCTATTGTTACGCGGGCGGGCTTGTCGAGTTTGTAAAATACTTAAACGATGGGGCAGAGTGTCTTCACCCAATACCGATTGATATTACAAAAAAGGATGTCGAGAACAAGCTCGAACTTGAAGTGGCAATGCAGTACACGACTGCATACGATGAAAAGATCTTTGCATATGTCAATTCGGTGAACACTCGTGAAGGCGGGACGCACCTTGAGGGATTCCGGAGCGCCATCACACGGGCAATTAATACGGTGGCGAAACGCAACGGATTAATCAAGGAAAACTCCGCGTTAACCTTGCGGGGTGAAGATGTTCGGGAGGGGCTGACATCCGTACTATCTGTCAAAATGGCAAATCCCCAGTTTGAGGGCCAGACCAAGATGCGTCTCGGCAACAGCAGTGTCAAAGGTATCGTCGACTCGCTGGTGTATGCAGCGCTTACTGAATATTTCGATGAAAATCCAAAGGTGCTCCAGACTATAATCGAAAAAGCTCTCTCTGCAGCCAAAGCCCGCGAAGCGGCAAGGAACGCCCGGGATCTTGCCCGGCGTAAGAGCTCACTGGAAAGCAGCGGTCTTCCCGGCAAACTTGCAGACTGTTCAGAACGCGATCCGGCAAAAAGCGAGATCTATATTGTTGAAGGTGATTCTGCAGGCGGTTCAGCCAAAGGAGGCCGTGACCGGAAGTTCCAGGCCATCCTCCCGCTACGGGGCAAGATCCTCAATGTGGAAAAGGCCGGCGAACACCAGATCTTAAAGAACGCTGAGATTCAGACACTCATCTCGGCCATCGGCACGGGTATCGGGGAGAAGTTCGATCCCGAGCGGGCCCGCTACCATCACATTGTGATCATGACCGATGCCGATGTGGACGGAGCCCATATCCGGACGCTCCTGCTGACATTCTTCTACCGTTACATGCTGAAACTCATCGAAGCGGGATACGTCTATATCGCCCAGCCCCCCCTCTTCCGCGTGGCGAAAGGAAAAGAGGAGAAATACGTATTTAATGAGGACGAGATGCAGAAAGTCTCAGCCGCCATGGGTGAGAAAGGTGTCACCATCCAGCGGTACAAAGGTCTTGGTGAGATGAACGCCCACCAGCTCTGGGACACCACCATGAACCCCGAGCACCGGATCTTCAAGCAGGTCACTATCGAGGATGCCATGGAAGCCAACGAGATCTTCAAGACGCTGATGGGAAAAGATGTAGAGATACGGAAAAATTTCATTATCCGTCATGCCAGGGAGGTGACAAACCTTGACATCTGATACCACCCCGCCCGCAAGCGGTCTCCTGACCCACCGTGTCGAGCCCATCAGCATCGAGCACGAGATGAAGACCTCGTACATCAACTATGCGATGAGCGTTATCATCGGCCGTGCCATCCCCGATGTCCGAGACGGGCTAAAGCCGGTCCACCGCCGTTGCCTCTATGGAATGTGGGAGATGGGCAACACCAGCGACAAACCCACCAAGAAGAGCGCGAGGGTGGTCGGTGACGTAATGGGTAAGTACCACCCCCACGGCGATGCTTCCATCTACGACACGATTGTCAAGATGGCCCAGCCCTTTTCCTACCGGCACATGCTGGTGCAGGGGCAGGGTAACTTCGGTTCGGTTGACGGCGATGCTGCTGCTGCAAGTCGTTACACCGAAGTCAGGCTCGAAAAGTACGCAGAAGCACTGCTGGAAGATCTCGACAAAGAGACGGTAAAGTTCATTCCCAACTACGATGAGTCCCTCCAGGAACCAACCGTCCTCCCGGCACGGATTCCCAACCTGCTCGTGAACGGCACGGACGGTATAGCGGTGGGTATGGCGACCAAGATGCCCCCGCATAACCTGCAGGAAGTCTGTTCGGCAGTCACCTACTATCTGGACAACCCGGAGGTCGCAGTTGAAGACCTCCTGCGTATCATGCCCGGCCCTGACTTCCCCACAGGTGGGATCCTCATGGGAGTTGAGGGTGTCAAGAACATCTATACCACCGGGCAGGGCCGCCTGATCGTCCGCGGTGTCGCCACCATAGAAGAGTCCGAAGGCGGTAACCGTGGTGACCGCATCATTGTAACTGAACTGCCTTACCAGGTAAACAAGGCTCAGTGGATCACCACAATCGCAGAAATGGTCAAGGATAAAAGGCTGGACGGGATCTCGGATATCCGTGACGAATCCGATAAGGATGGCATCCGCGTTGTCTTCGAGCTTCGCAAGGGAACGATGTCACCGGTTATATTAAACAACCTCTACAAGAACACGGCACTGGAGTCGAGTTTCTGGGCTTCCAATCTTGCAATTGTAGACGGGCAGCCCAGGATCCTCAACCTGCACGGCCTTCTTGAAAATTTTGTCCATCACCGTATCGATGTTATCCGTCGCCGTTCTGAATTTGACTTGAAAAAGGCACAGGAGAAGGTCCACATATTAAACGGCCTGCTTATTGCACTATCGAAAATTGATGCGGTTATCGCAGCCATTCGTGCATCTGACACAGTAGAAACTGCCCGGCTGGCACTTATTGCAGGTTTCGGTCTTGATGAACCTCAGGCAAACGCTATCCTCCAGATGCAGCTCCGCCGGCTCGCAGCCCTCGAGCAGCAGAAGATAACTGACGAGAAAAAGGGACTCGAATCAGAGATCACCCGGCTTAAAACAATCCTGTCCAGCGAAGCCAATATAAAAGACGAGATACGCAGGGAGACAGCTGAATCTGCTGCGAAGTTCGGTGATCCGCGAAGGACCCAGATTGCTCTCGATACAAGTAATCTTTCAAATGAGGACCTGATTGAGGATAAGACCGTGCTGGTATCAATCACGATTGCAAACTACATCAAGCGTATAGATCTTGACACGTACCGTAAACAGCGGCGCGGTGGTCACGGCATCACCGGCATGGCCACCAAAGATGAAGACTTTGTTGATTCAGTGTTTGTCGCCGATATGAAGGACTACCTGCTCTGTTTTACCAATCTCGGCAGGGTATATTGGCTCAAGGTCTACCAGATCCCTGAGAGTTCCCGTGCCGCAAAAGGAAAACCGATTGTGAACCTACTCAACTTAAAAGACGAGATTGTAACAACGGTAATTCCAATCCGTGAATTCAGGGAAGACCGATTCTTATTATTCGCCACAAGATTCGGGCAGGCTATTAAGATCCGGCTGAATGAATTCTCCAACCCCCGTTCTGTCGGAACAAATGCGATCAGAATCAGGGAAAATGATCAACTTGTTGATGTTATCCTCACAGATGGCACAAAAGAAATTATCCTGACCAGTCGTTTCGGGCAGAGTCTCAGGTTCCATGAAGAAACAGTGCGTACGGTAGGTCGCGGTGCACAGGGTGTGCGGGGGATGAAGATGCGGGGAGAGGACACGGTCGTGGCAGTCACTCTTCTGGAAAAAGATCATCTCCTCACTATCTCTGATGTCGGCTTTGGAAAGCGATCTGAGTTTGACGAGTTCCGCGGTCATGGCAGGGGTACAATGGGTGTCAGGAACATGCAGCTCGAGCGTGATGCAGTCATCATCGAATCGCGTGCAGTGTCAGATAATGATGAAATTATCATCATGACAGCTGAAGGGATTGTGATGCGTATGCCGGTCAGTGAGATACGGATTATCGGGCGTGGAACAAAAGGTGTCCGGACTATCCGCCTTGCTGATAAAGACAGGGTCGTAGGAGTTGCAGTTATCCAGCCTGAAATCGAAGATGGCGGTGATAATAACACCGGTCTGGAAGGGGAAAATGGAGATACCGGTAATGATGCAACTGGTGCCTGATTTCATACAACCGCACCCTATCTTTTTTTAGTTTTGGTTTTTTTCGTGGGGAAGTATTATCGTTGAAACGTGAGTACTGCCACAATTAAACACAAAATCGCTGAAATCACCATAATCTGACTGATGGACAGGGCCAACAGAGCCGGACCTGCATCCGGCACAGCACCATTGTAGCCGGCATTGTTCAGCTGGAGCGAAAGGAGAATACTACCTAGTGAGACACCCAGGGCCATACCAAGGTTCCTGCCTGTGGCAGTAACGCTTGATGCGACTGCAAGGTGCTCTTTTGGAAGAGCATTCATGATAGTAGTATTGTTCGGGCTCTGGAATAATCCGACACCGATGCCAAAAAACACGAATGAAACAAGAATGCCGGGTACTTCACGGGTCAGGGAAAAGTACGCAAGCATCCCGAACGCGATGGTCGTTATCAACATTCCCAATGAAGCGTAATTGCGTTTTGGACGTCGATCATACAATGATCCGGCAACTGGTGCAACAATCACCATAACTGCTGGGTTGATCAAAAAGACCAGTCCTACCTGGGAAGGGCGGTAAACGAGTACTCCCTCGAAATAAAAGGGACCAACAACAACCATCATAAAATTTGCAACAAATGCTATAACGAGACCGAGTACCGAAAGAAGGAATGCCCGGTTTGAAAACAGGGAAAGATTCAGCAATGGCGCCGGGCAGCGTTTCTCGTGCCATATGAACATCACGAGCATGCAACAAAAAACCGCTGTCCCGATAAGGACCCCAAATGTAATTGCGGTATCAGCAGCCAGGCTCCCGAGCACAAGAATAAGGGACACAAATACTCCCATCAGCGCTGCTGATCCGTGCCAGTCGAAATTAAACTGCCCAATGTGACGGGTATCGAACCGCAGGTACATCAGTGCTGCAATGATAAGCAACACACCCAGGGGAATATTAATAAAAAAGATATACTGCCACCCAAGGGAATCCACAATAAATCCCCCAAGGACCGGGCCGGCAATACTGCCAATTGCAACAGTTGATCCCAGATACCCCATAGCCCGACCTCGCTGTGATGACGGTGTAGTGTCAAAGATCAAAGCTGATGAGATAGAAAAAAGCATTGCTGCTCCGGCACCCTGCAGGATCCTGAAAAAGATTAGTTCAGCAAGGTTTACTGATAATCCGCAGGCAAGCGAGCTTGCCGTGAAGATAACCCAACCCATAAAAAAAGCCGTGCACGACCGATATAGTCGGATACCTGTCCAAATACAAGCAGAAGACTTGTCATGGTGATCAGATATGCTGTGATAGCCCACTGGGAATCGGATAAGTCAGCAAAAAAAAAGCGCGTCATGGAAGGTAGTGCAATATTTACAACAGTGCCGTCAATGACTGCCATCAGGACAGCAAAGAGAACGATGAAGAGAACTGCATAACAATGGCCATAGCGTGATGATCCACCTTGGTTCTCATCCTCAACTGACCTGCCAGCGCGCATTTTGCAATTCTTATTTAACTACGTATGTGTCAGGTTTCACGATTGTCATAATGGTCCATTCCGTATCCATTATGGGCTGATTCCAGAAGAGTAATGGGTTTTTTTATAAAAGATTACACATCGTTATATGGTGCACCGATGTTCAGGAAGATCATTGAGATTACGACTCAACGGGAAGGAGAGATAATCGATATTACTCCGGAGATAAAAAAAGCTGTCCATGACAGTAAAGTACATGATGGACTTGTCCATCTCTTTGTACAGCACTCTACGGCGGCACTCACGACAATCGAGTTTGAACCCGGAGTACTTTTGGATCTTAAACGATCACTGTCGGTCCTTGCCCCGGATAATGCTGAATATGCACACAATGCAAGGTGGGGTGACGGAAACGGGCGTTCCCATGTTAAGGCCGCTCTTGTCGGCCCTTCCCTCACTATACCGGTTGACCGGGGAACCCTGATGTGCGGGACATGGCAGCAGATAGTCCTGATTGAGCTTGATGTTAACGCAGGCCGAAAACGGGAAGTGGTGTGCACGATTCTGGGAAATTAATGAGGTGCTGCGTGCGCCGGATAAATGCTCAATGGAAGCTTAATGTATACCAGAATATTTCTTCCAGCTGCTCCATTACACCAGAAATGTGAATCCATCCGGACAGTTATTGGAGCATCCCCGCGTTCTGTAAAGTGGCAGTACAGGTGAATGTCACGGTTCACCGAGGTATCCTGCAAATGAATTTCGTAGTATCACATAAAAAATGATTCTGACGACGCTGATCTGTTTGTCATCTCATCGTGTCTGTTCCCTGCCCTTTCCCCGATTATTCAGTGAACGCAATATAGAGCGCGGCAGCAACAAACAGGTATCCACAGATCCTCAGAAGGACAAAAGTAACTTCAGGAAACAGGGTAAGCCCGAGCAATGTGTTGAGGTGCGATAATCCAAACATTCCAAATGCAATTCCGATAAACAGCGCACCAATAGATTCCCTTTTCCGATATACGAAGTATCCCAGCAGGAGGATGGCTGCGCACAGGATAAGGTTTACCAGGACAATGGGATCAGGAACGAAAGCCACAGTTTTTTGTTCACCGATTTCCTCTTGGTGTTGTCTGTATTAAAGATATCACACCGCTCTGGTTAGGTGTGAGGGAAGACGGGCTGGTTATTTTGAGAAAACCGGTTCGTCCGATCCGTACCGCCCTGCGTGGAAGCATGTAAGATCCTATGGCGGAACATAAGTTAAAAGCCCTGTGGATTATCGCTTTATTACATGCAGGAAGGGAATTAAGAAAAATTTTATATCTTCACTACCTATCCACATGACTACTCAGTCAAATTTTAAAAAAGAGAGTGTCTGTTATGCTCTACCGTACAGTCCCCAAAACCGGTGATAAACTCTCTGTCCTCGGCTTCGGATATATGCGGCTGCCACAAAAAAAAAGCGGCGGTATTGATGAAGAACGTGCCATCCGCCAACTAAGATATGCCATTGACAACGGGGTAAATTATGTTGACACGGCACCTGCCTATCATTTCGGAAAAAGTGAGAAAGTGCTTGCCCGTGCACTCGCAGATGGTTACCGGGAAAAAGTCCGGATTGCAACAAAACTCCCTCCATGGTCAGTTCATTCCCGGGATGATATGGACAGGATTCTTTCATCACAACTTGCCACGCTCCATACCAGTCATATTGATTATTACCTCCTGCACAGTCTGTCGAAGGTTACCTGGGAGAAGATGAAAAATCTCGGTGTACGGGAATTCCTCGATTCTGCAAAAAAAGACTCAAGAATAAATAATGCCGGTTTTTCGTTCCATGGTGACACCGCAACATTCAAAGAAATTATTGATTCGTATGACTGGGAATTCTGCCAGATTCAGTATAATTATCTTGATGAGCACATCCAGGCCGGCACTGAAGGGCTTTCTTATGCGGCAGGAAAACAGCTCGGCGTAATGATTATGGAGCCGCTCCGTGGTGGTAACCTTGCAGGACCGGTACCGGATGAGATAAAAAGAATTTGGGATGAATCATCTGTTAAACGATCCCCGGCCGAATGGGCGTTTCGCTGGGTATGGAACCATCCTGAAGTTACCGTTGTCCTTTCCGGGATGAACGATGAAATCCATATTGATGAAAACCTTCGCATCGCACAGGACGCTATCCCGAATTCACTCTCACCGGCAGAACTTGACAGCATTGCCCGTGTTCGCGATATGTTCCAGCAACGAATGAAGGTCGGTTGCTCGGGCTGTGGGTACTGCATGCCATGTCCTGCAGGCGTTGATATCCCGGGCTGTTTTTCCCTTTATAATGCCCATCATCTTTTTCCTCAAGACCGTAGTGCAAAATTCCAATATTTGGGCCGTCATGGCGGTTTACTCTCTCCCGTTTCTTATGCCGGTCTGTGCAGGCAATGCGGTAAATGTGTAAAGAGCTGCCCCCAGCATTTGAGTATCCCCGATCATCTCCAAGACGTATCAACAGACATGGAGGGTATGATGGGTGTAATTGTCCCGTTGCTTAAGGGTGGTCTCTGGTGTATGAATCAGATCGGGCGTATCGGGCAGATTTTTGCGTTCAACAAATAACCCGGGTTATTACACAGGTATAGCGCACTGTAATTCTTCTTTTATCAAAAACCGGATCCAAAAAATGATTTTTTATTGATTTTCAGACATTTATTTTCGGGTGCGTCAGTTCGAGCCGGGGATCCGTGGAATCTCCCGCATCGATTTTACCAGGAAAAATCCTACTACCCCAAACGTAATCACCGGTGATATCCAGAACGGGATATGAACGCTGAACCCCTCCATGATCATAATAATTCCAAGGAATAATATTGAGTACATTGCACCGTTCTTTAAATAACGGTATTTTTTGATATTTTCAACATTACGCACGGTGAGTTCACGTACGACAAATGCCCCGATACCATTGCCGATCAGAATCAGGGGGACTGCCATGGTGAATGCGAATGCACCGATGACCCCGTCAATTGAGAATGTGGCATCGATAACTTCCAGATAAAAGATTTTGCTGAGATCTGACATGTCGGAAGAACGGAGCATCTTTTCCTCAGCGAGTTCAGCATTCTTTCTAAATCCATGCACGATAAAAAAAGCCGTGGAGCCTACAACAGATCCAAATGCAATAAGTGGACTTTTTTCCAGAGCGAACCAGACAAGACAGGTCAGCAGGACAGATACAAGAGCAAAGAACCAGACACCTTTTGTGGCAATATAGCGCTCTCCCGTCAGGCCGAAATTTTTATTTTCCAGAAACAGCCAGTTAAGGAACAAAAAAAGCAAAAACGTCCCCCCGGCCATCAGAAGAATAGGAGCAGACTGTTCGATGGATGCAATAACTATCGGATCACTTGTGAGTGTGGCGGTGAATGCCTCCAGCGGGCTGAGCGCGGGGGCAGATGCCCAGACAATCAGCCAGGGCAACAGCCCCCGAACCGCAAAAACCGCAAGTATCAAGCCCCAAAGTAAAAACCAGCGTTTTGCCCTTTCACTCATAGTGCTGAGCACTTCGGCATTGATAATGGCATTGTCAATGCTGGTAATGGTCTCAAACAAAACGAGACCTGCAATAACAAGGATGATGGTAAGGATGTCCATGAATCACACTATAAAGGATTTTTTGCAAAAAAAAATGTACTGGAGGAACAATACCATTATGCCTGTTAAACGATACCAGCTGGGCTTTTTTACCGCAAATTCCATACGTATTCTCATTAGTCCGGGATCCTGAAGATTCCTGAAGGTTGATGGTCCATTACAGGATCAACTGATCTCCCTGGTCAACGGGGAGTGTCCAGAATCCCGTATGGCCGGACAGCGAGCAACCAGGGCAACTATGACACAGTAATAATTGATATATATAATTGTATTACAGAATGTAAATGGATCAGAACGTCAGTCTGGTGAAGTTGGTTGCAGTGATATCGGTTCTTTATATTGATGATGATCAGGTCTTTCTGGACTTTGGCAGGCAGTATATGGAACAGGATACGAATATTAAAGTGAATACAGTCCTTTCTGCGAGAGAGGCCCTTCAACTTCTGAAAACTGATGTGTTTGACGCGATAATTTCTGAATATGAAATGCCGGACATTGATGGAATTCAGTTACTCAAAACCGTCCGTGAAAAATTTTCAAAAATTCCTTTCATAATTTTTTCTGACAAAAACAGGGAAGAGATCTTCATTGAAGCTATCAACAACGGTGCTGACTATTATGTCAAAAAAGGTGGAGATCCCAAAACCCAGTTTGCCGAATTATCCTTCAAGGTCCGGCGTGCTGTTGAATTTCAGGAAAGCGAACGGAAAATTGCCCGCCTCAACCGTATAGATTCTGTTCTCCGCCGGATCAATGAGGCGGAAGTAGATATCCATGACCGGATGCAGTTAATGCAGGAAGTCTGCAAAATCATGGTCAAGGAGGGAGGATTTTTACTGGCCTGGGTCGGATTTGAGAATCCGGAAACCCGCAGGGTCAGAAGTATTGTTGCGAGCGGGGCAGTAGATGATTTTTTTGTAATGATTAGAACAGCATCCGATGATATTGTGAATGGGCAGGGACCAACTGTTAATGCAATCAGAACGGGAAAGCATATCATATGCAACAATATCACGGCATTTCCCGACATTGGGATGTGGGAAGAATATGCTATCAGGAAGGGGTACAGGTCCGCTGCCGCATTCCCGTTAATTATTGGGAAAACAGCACGAGGGGCGATCACCCTTTACTCCGGTGTCAGTAACTTTTTTACCGATGCTGAGATCCGGTTACTCACCGGAATTTCAGAAGATATCTCGTTTGTGCTTACGACATTGGAAACGGAGGATACAAACAGAAGGGTTCAGGAGAAATTGGAATATTCAGAGCATCGATTATCTGAAATTATTAATTCTCTCCCGGCTGCGACATTTGCCATAGATACAAATGATACGGTGATTCTCTGGAACAAAACAATGGAGAAACTCACAAAGGTCAGTGCCGGGCAGGTACTTGGACGACGCAATTACGAATATTCTTTCCACCTGTTTGGAGAACGAATTCCCGGACTTCTTGATCTGGTTTTTGAACCTGATGCGGAACTGGAGAAATACCATTACACGGCTATAGAACGGACTGATACTACTGTCAGGGCAAAAATACATCGCCCCCGCCTCAAAGGCACCCCATCTATTCTTGAGATTATTGCTTCTCCTTTATATGACCAGCAGGGGCAGCTCTCCGGTGCGATTGAATCGATATATGATATCACGGAAATCAATAAAAAAGATGAAAAATTTCATCGGTTATTTGAAAATAGTGATTATGGTATTCTTATCCTCGAATCTGATACAAACAAGATTATTGATGTAAATCCGTCTGTTCTTACTCTTACAGGGTTTTCGCTGGAATATCTGATCGGCAAAACCATTGAGGAAACTGGTTTTTTTAAGGAAAAATTTCTGGCTGAACAATTCTATGCAGAGCTGAAAAAAACAGGAAATATACTATTCAAAGACATCCCGCTGGAGACAAAAAGCGGCATGATTATTGACGTGGAATTTATATGCAGGGTAATTTCCCTGAACGATCATTCGGTCACAGAGTGTTCTATTCACGACATATCTGATCGGAAGCGGACTGAAAGTGCCCAGGTCCTCTCCAGAAAAAATCTCAATACATTGTCCAGCATGATCCGGCATGATATCCTGAATCAGCTTATGGTTGTCAGCGGTTCTCTTGAACTTGCATCCTATGTCCTGCAGGAACCTGATGTATTAAAACATCTCAATCGTGCTCAGACAGCAACAAAAACCATACAACGACAGATAATATTCACCAGGGAATATGAAAATCTTGGTGCAGATGTCCCGGACTGGCAAAGAATATCAACTGTTGTCCACAGGGCATTCTTGGAAGTTGAAGCAGATACAGTGAGTCTGAACATAAAGGAGGATAATTTTGATGTCTTTGCAGATCCGCTCTTTGAAAAGGCTTTTTATCTTTTGTTCAATTATGTACACAAATACGGGGAAAAAGTTACAAGAATCGACGTCTTTAATGTCTGCACAGGTACAGAACTTATCATAACGATTGCTGATAACGGGACAGGGATTTCACCGGAAAACAAACCCCATCTCTTTGAATGGAGAGCAGGGAATGAAAAGACCCTCAGTCTCTTTCTGGTACAGAAAATTCTTTCAAGTACCGGTATAACAATCCGTGAGACAGGAGAGTTCAAAAAAGGAACACGGTTTGAAATTATTGTTCCGAAGGATGGCTTTCGTACCGGATCAATTCAACCCTGATAAAAAATCCGGAAATGAAGACAATTTTTTCACCATCTCAGCTGCTTTTTTATAGAATCAATTGAACTGTTTGTGATGAATTTGTTATCACCGTTACCCAGTCTTTCCGGTTACGAATATATCAGTTCTGGTACAAACGAACATAAAAATAAATCCTTAACGGAACAATATTAAAATTTAATGATTTCGCTCCTTTATGCAGATGACGAGCCGGATCTGCTTGATCTCTGCAAACTTTTTCTTGAGCGGGAAGGAGAGTTCTCTGTAACTACAGTCACTTCTGCCAATGAGGGGTTGAAGATCCTTGCTGACGGGAAGATTGAGGGCATAATTTCTGATTACCAGATGCCGTTAATGGACGGGATTGAATTCCTTAAACAGGTAAGGAGGGATTACAAGGATATTCCATTCATCCTCTTCACCGGCAAAGGACGCGAGGAAGTTGTTATTGAAGCCATCAATAATGGTGCTGATTTTTACCTCCAGAAGGGGGGAGATCCACGTGCCCAGTTCAGCGAACTAAGTCATAAAATGAGGCAGGCAATCCGGAGGAAAAAGGCAGAGGAAGATCTTCGCATGATGAAAGCAACTGTGAGTAATGCTGCTGAAGGCATTCTCTGGATTAACCAGGATGGCGGGATCACATTTTTCAATGATACTATCTGTTCCATGCTTGGCTATTCCCGGGAGGAATTTGCCTGCCTCACGATACAGGATATTAATCCAGGGTTGTTTGAGAACCATATACTTTCCCTCTGGGAACGGGTGAAAGAAAGGAACTATAATACAGTGCAGGATAAGAACAGGAAAAAAGATGGATCAACAATTCCCGTCGAAATTCTTCTTAATTACATCGAATTTGGTTCAAACGCATACGTTTTCGCATTTGTCAGGGATATTACCGACCGAAAAAGGGCTGAGGATGAACTGAAGTCTGCCTATGAAAAGAATCAGGGGCTCATGGATTATGCAAATGATGCAATTTTTATCGCAGACACTGAAACCGGTATGCTGCTTGACGCAAATAAAAAAACACAGGCAATGATTGGAAGGACACTTAAAGAAATCCAGAGAATGCACGAAAGTGAACTACACCCAAAAGAAGAAGAGGAAAAATACCGGGCCTATTTCAAAAAACATGCCTTTGAAGGGACGGGATTACAAGAGGAGGTCGTTGTAGATAAAAATGGTAATCATATCCCGGTCATTGTCAGCGCTACAATACTCTATGTTGGAGGACGCCGCTGTCTGATGGGGATATTCCATGATATCTCAGATATCAAAAAGGCGCATGATTCCCTGCAACTCGCCAATAAAAAACTCAACCTGCTTGCAGAGATCACCCGGCACGATATCAGGAATAAACTTACCATACTCGGGGGGTATCTTGAACTGTTCAACGATCACCCGCCGGAACCCCAGCACTCCATGTATCTTGATAAGCTGAAAACTGCAGTCACGATGATCACAGCAAATATTGAGTTCACCAAACTCTATCAGGATCTTGGAGTGGTCGCACCGTCCTGGCAGAAAGTCAACGAAACGTTTTATAAAGCCTGTACCCACATTGACATAAAAAAAATACGGTTCGAATCTGAAAAAGATGAACTGGAGATATTTGCCGATCCCCTGCTTGAAAGGGTATTTTACAACATTGTGCAGAATGCTGTAGAGCATGGTACCAGGGTATCTGTTGTCAGACTTTCATGGTCTGAAACAGCCGATGGTCTTCTCATCCGACTGGAAGATGACGGGATAGGTATTCCTGCGCAAGACAAGGAGACAATTTTCGAGAGAGGATTTGGCAAGAATACCGGGCTGGGATTATTCCTTTCACGGGAAATCCTGTCAATTACCAATATTACAATAAAAGAATCCGGGGAATTCCAGCATGGTGCCCGTTTTGAAATGTTAGTGCCAAAAGGCATATATCGCTTTACCAGAACCCGGGATCATTAAAAATTTTCAATCCAATAACGTGATGACAAGCTTCATTGTGTGCAGTCATGCGCAGGGCACTATCGTACTTTCGTGAATAAAGCAATGAAAATATTCATATACGTTTGTAAGCGTCAGATAGTAATCTGCCGGACTGGGAATAATCCGCAATTACCCGGATACTAATCCGGCGGGGATCGCGTTCCCATCAGCAAGTAAAAAAAATTACGACGATGATCACACTAATCAAGAGGGATTGTCTCAAGCTGTGACACGAGCTCCCAGATCCTGGTTCTGGCGTGAATCGGCATATTGGGATCATTGGAGATTTCATCAATCTTTGAAATCGCCTCCGCTGCACGTAGTCCCATTGCCTTTGAATTGTTAATAAGCAGCATCCGGGTTTCGTCTGCAACGCGCCGGATGTTTCGGGGTATTGAGCTGTCTTCCTGAATGCGTTGCAGCATAAGAATACAGTTTTCCATAGTTTTGTCGGGGTTGGGCATGGTATCACCTACCTGTGTACCTGTAGTTAATATGAGGAACCGACATATATAACTTAAATATTGATTTGACGGTGATTGAATGCCGGTACGTAAGGAAGATGAAATCATGGCTGAACACCTCCTTAAGGGAGGGAAGATGCTTGAAAAGTCCTGTAAAACCTGCGGTTGCCCGCTCTTTGAAGTCAAGGGAAAGACTCTTTGTGTTGTCTGTGAAGAGCGTGACTCTTCCCTCCAGCAGGCAAACAGCACAGCCGCGCAAGAAAAGGACTACGGCTTACAGGCCGGGATTGAAGGTTCAAGTCTGCAGGGTAAATTATCTCAGGAAAACACTGTACTCGCAGATGAACTTGCAGGTACAATCCTTGCTCTCTGCAGGCGTATACAGTCCGAAAAGGATCCAAACCATTGTCTCACGTTAATGAATTCAGTAAAAACAGGCACCGAAGCGCTTCAGATCCTGTGTCAGTTATAGGAATGGCGGCAGAGATCATAGATCTTTTGCGCGGTCTTTTCCCCTATACCTTTTATTGCTGATAATTCCCGCAGTTCGGCATTTGCAATTGCCTGCACGGATCCCAGGTGATTGAGCAGCAGGCGGGCGTTTTTCATACCTATCTCGGGGAATGCAGAAATGATATACTCCTGTTCCTGTCGGACAGAACGGTGGGATTTATTCGGGTGAATCTTCCTCACACCCCGCTCGCTATCCTCGCGTTTTGCGAGAACAAACAGCATGTTTGCAGTATCTTTTTCATCACGGGTGAACAATAGTGAGACCCCCATATCAATAGTAAGTGCGGCAAGCACACCCTTAATCGCGTTTGGATGAATGTCACGCTGGGTGTACAAATCTCCTCCCTCAATAATCACAACCGGGCGAGGTACAACTTCAGCCATTGCTTTAACCTGTCCAAGTAAATCCCTGTTAATTAATGTATCAACAAAATCACGGGCTGTTTTTCGCTCGATAAGGATCCGGTCACCAATTGCATAATCACCATGGGGAAGTCGTTCGAGCCTGATAGCGGCACCCAGTTCTGAGAGCACCTCCACAACTTTTGAAGATGTCTCGCGATCGTCGATGACAATTCTTGGTCCCTGAACAGTGAACTCATCGATACTTGCCTGTTCGGGCTGTGCGTGTTTTTGCTGTAAAGGAGGTGTGTTGACCAGTGCCCGCATGCTCTTATGCATCATGGTCTCTTTACTCTGACTGACATGCCGGAAGACTTCATCTGAAGTCCCTTTTGTAACAAGAACAACCACCCTGCCAGCCCGTGACCTGCCTGTCCTGCCTTTGCGTTGAATGGAGCGGATTTCAGATGGGACTGCTTCATAAAAGATCACCAAATCAGTTGAAGGCACATCAAGACCTTCCTCACCTACTGAAGTCGCGATCAGGACTTTAAACTCACCTTCACGAAATCTTGTCAATGCTGCGATCTGTTTTTTTTGTGAGAGGCCTTTCTCGGCATCTTTTGTGGCCTGTCCCACAAAGCGTTCGCAGGGAATACCATTTTTCACGAGGTAATCCACCAGGAGCTGAACAGTATCCCGGTAGGTAGCAAAAATAATGATCCGGCTGTCCGGATATGTTTTCATTTGTTTGCGTACCAGTTCCAGTGTGATATCAGGTTTTGGGTGAAGTTCCTTCGTCCATTCAAACGTCCGTTGGAAAAGTTCCCGAAAGGATGGATCCTTACTCAGGCTCTGGCTTGCCTTACTTCCCCCGGATCCTGTACCTTCAGCAACCAGTTTGGTAAGATACCCTTTCAGTACTTCGCTTCCCTGGGACTCAGCAAGCGTAATCGCGTGCTTAAGCTTCATGCATGCAGCGTATACAGATGCTGCCGAATATGCCACAGGGTCATGGCTGGCGATACGCTGCTGGATCTGAGCGTTTATGGAATTCAGTGCTTTCATTGTCAGTTTCTCGCGTTTTGGTACAGTAAAGTGAAGTGATGAAAGCAGTGCAAGACGCTCATCTATAAGTGCATTGATAACTGATACAGCTGCTTTAAGTTCCCCGGGAAGATCGATACCAATATATTCAATATCCCGCTCGAATACATAGGGGCGGACATCGGGATCATTTTCTGTCCGGTTTTCTATATGCGTTATGCCCAGATTAGTGCACACCTCCTGCACTTTTTCCTGAACACCTCCCGGCGATGCCGTCATTGCAAGAATCAGGGGTTTATGTGCAGTGTTGAGATACCTTTGTGCAAGAAATACATACGCATAATTTCCAACTGCGCGATGACATTCATCAAAAATAAGAAGTGTTACATCCTCAAGCGTGTAGCGTCCGGCAATAAGGTCATTTTTTACCACCTGGGGTGTTGCAAGAATTACCGTAGCCCGGTTCCAGTCAATTGTGCGCTCATCCGGAGGTGCTTCACCGGTGAACATGACAAAAGGTGAATCTTGCGAATCCTCATGTCTTTTTGCGAGAAGGTAGCGTTCAAAAAAACGCAGGTGCTGCTCTACCAGTGGTTTTGTAGGAGCGAGCATAAGCATTCGTCCTCCTTCGTTATAGAGCCGCGACGCAGCAACAAGGAGCGCGACGGCAGTTTTTCCAAGACCGGTTGGCAGGATAACCATCGTATTTGCATCCAGTGCCCGCATCGCGATAGAGAGCTGGTACTCCCGCGACTCAATACCTTCAGGTTTGATGAGGGGGTGGCTGATGAAGCTCATAAGTTTCAGGTATTTGCAAGGGAAGCAAAGGAGATCTTTCCATCCACAAGGCCCCTGATTGTTTCAGGTGACTCAGGGATTGCTATGCGTACTTGTTTCATGGTGTCACGATCCCGGAGTGTTATCGTATTGTCCTCTTTGGTATCGTAATCAACCGTGATCGCAAATGGCGTGCCTATCTCGTCCTGGCGCCTGTAACGGCGTCCGATTGCGCCGCTGTCATCATATTCAGCGAGTATACCCGTCTTATGTAATTTTTGTGTAATTTCGTATGCTATACTATCAAGGCCGTCACGGATCATGAGCGGAAAAACAGCGACCTGAACAGGAGCGACTTTTGGTGAAAGGCGCAAAACGGTCCTGGTTTCACCATCTGCTATGTCCTCATCATATGCCTGTTCCAGAACTGCGTAGCACATCCGGTCAATCCCGTACGAAGGCTCGATCACGTGAGGGACAATATCCTCCCCGCGTATTTCAATTACTTCATCGCGGACTTCGAACAGACTGGCAGGAATATGGATTTTTTCACCTTCTATCTCGATGTCTGCCCCTTTCTGCGTAGGTGTTGCGGTTTTGAGCGCAGCAAAGATCGCATTTGCTTTTGCACGGTACTGTTTGCCAAGCACGCTCATGTTCGGGATTATTCGCCGGCATTCGGTTTTCTTTGGCTTATCATACTGAATGAACACCGTCATTGGGCTGCCACTTTGTGTTGCATGAGCGTTTAAATCATAGTCTGTCCTGTCTGCAATACCTACTGTTTCCACCCAGCCAAAACGCCGGGAAAATACTTCAGCGTCCCAACAGTCAGTCGCGTAATGCGCCCGTTCATCAACAAGGTGCTGACGGAACCGTAATCGTTCCGGTTTAATTCCGATTGTGACCAGAAGATCATGAGTCAGAGCGACGTAATAGGCAACATACTCGTTGGCGATTATACCTCTGGCAACAGCTTCCTGCATCGAGATTTCTACAGGTCCTTCGCATTTCTGCTGCTGGACATGGGTAAGCAATGGCATCCGGTAATCCGCGTAGCGTCTGAATGAAGGGTGACGGTTTTTCTCATCCGGGTGGACAAAGATTTCTGCTTCTGCCTGAGTAAACTCACGGAGCCGGATCATTCCCTGCCGGGGCGAAATCTCGTTCCTGTAGGATTTGCCGATCTGTACTGCCCCAAAGGGAAGTTTGTCCCGGTAGAACCTGAGGAGGCGCGCGAAATCAACAAACATTCCCTGGGCGGTTTCGGGACGCAGGTAACCAACTCTCTGTGAACCCGGGCCAATTGTCGTCGAAAACATCAGGTTGAAATTGAATACTTCAACATCTCCCAGCTCTGCTTCACACGAAAGGCATTTGCAGGATTTGATTGCTGCAGCGATGTCCTCATTTGTCATGACTGATGCGTTGCGAATATTTCCCCCTTCAGCAACATGGTCAGCTCGCAGGTATTCCTTGCAATGCGGGCACTGGCACATCTTATCAGAAAAGCCTTTCACGTGTCCGGATGCGATAAAGACATCCTCCTGTGCAATTGTCGGGCATTCGATCTCGTAATAACCTTCCCTTATGACGTAAAAATCCCGCCATATATCCTCGATCCGTCGCTTCATCATTGCGCCGAGCGGACCGTAATCGATGAATCCCGCCACCCCGCCATAGCATTCCGAAGTGGGCCAGATAAATCCACGGCGTTTGGCAAGTTCCATCACGTTTTCAAAAACATCATTAGAAGCCGGTATCACTCGTTACCACATCTTTGTTATTTCAAATTGTGTAATTTAATTGTCCTTTGCTTATATTATAACTCTCGTCATAAGAGCGTGAAAAAATGGCAGGATTGAAGTGTTTGCTACGTGTTAATGGAATTTCATTCGCTTAAAATTGAAGAAGGATGAAATGTTACTATTGAATAATTTAAAAATTGGAGTAATTAAAAAGAATACCAACCTCATTCTAATTATCAGTTACGTGGAGATGCTGCAATGAGTCATTTTGTATTCCGGGTAAAAAATGATGTGGAACTAAAATCCCGTTTGTTATATTCCCTTCTTGGTGAGGACCCGTCATATTCCGTTAAAGAATACAGGGAGGAACCCGATCCTGCAGACAATAATTATCAGATCATAAGTCTGACATCGTATGAAAAAGGTCCGTATTGCTATTTAAAGAAAATACTGAGTGAATATATGAAGAATAACGAACTCGAATGCCTGAATGTATTCTATTCAGATCGTTCCTGATAATACAATCAGAATGAATTGCATAAAAAAACAGATATGGATAAAATTTGTGTAAAAAATCCAGGCAGCAGTAAAAATTCTGCATTAATTTAAAGTTTTTTTGGTTGAACAATGCGTAAGGATAGCATTAAATAGAAGGCGAAGTATTGTATATCCTAATCCCATAACGGGGTATGCAATGACTGAAGACAAACGTAAAGTACAGCTTCTAAAACTCTTCAGTACCATTTCTGGCAAGACAAAGATCGTTGAGCCAATGAAGAATATCCATGGTACACTTAGAGATAGTGACGCTATCGAACGCGAGGTTGCGCTCGTAATGAGAGAGATTACAGAACAGGGAATCTTCAAAACCTCATTAAAACCTATCCAGCTGGCAAAACTTGTCACCTCGTTTTATGCCGGGAAGAATGATACTGAAATTGCCCGCCAGCTTGGTGATGAAAAGCTCAGCAAAACAGTCGCACGTGCCCGGGTGAGACTGAAACTCTTCCGTGAACTCGACTTCAAGATGCCTTTTGATAAGGAGAAGATGGAAAAACTGATCGACGCCGGTAAAACCATGAAAGAGGTTTCAGAGGAACTTGGTGTCAGTCCATCGACACTCCGGGAATACAGGCATGTGATAGAGGAGCAGGAAGATCCAACCATTGACCCGTATATTGACCGGGTCCGTGATGTTATGGAAGATCGTGATCTGTCAGAACAGATGACCCGAAGCGCGACTGCGGACAACCTCGGAGATTCCATCGATATCTCAGAAGCTGAACTGATAGATGTAGTGTAAAGGCAGCATTTCCCTTTACGCATCCCCCCCCTTTTTTAGAGAGCATTCACTCTTGAACAGCAATCACTCACCAATTCAAATGATAAATTTCATCCGAATGAAACATGATCTGTATGTATGCAACTTACCTGGCTCGGGCATGCATGTGTCCTCCTCACCGGATCAAAAAAGGTCCTGATTGATCCTTTCATTGAAGGTGGAAGTGTTATCGGGACACAACCGGACATTGTTGCCGTTACGCATGGGCATGATGATCATCTGGGTGAAACACTGGAGCTTTCAAAAAAAACCATAGCGATTACCGAAATTGCAAAGTATCTGGTATTAAAAGGAATCCCTGCCGAAGGTATGAATATTGGCGGAACGATATTCGTTGACGGAGTGGCATTCACCATGACTCCGGCAATCCATTCTACCTGGATTGAAGAGGGCGGGATCCCTATTACAGGTGGAACTGCTGCCGGCTTTGTTATCCAAATGGATGGCGCCAAAATATATCATGCAGGAGATACCGCACTTTTTTCAGATATGAAATTAATCGGAAATCTGTATCATCCTGATGTCGCATTACTCCCGATTGGTGGCCGGTATACCATGGGTCCTGCAGAAGCTATGATTGCTGCGAATTTCATAGGTGCCAAAACGGTCATACCTATTCATTATAATACCTGGGATAAGATCAGGGCAGATCCAATGCAATTCAAGACGGCTATTGAAAAGACTACAGATATCAGGGTAAGTGTACTGCGGCCCGGTGAAAGTATAATTATCGAAGATGGAAAAGTAACATAAAAAGACTTAATAAAAATCTGAACACGGATATATTTTAAAAAAAATTACTGCGTATCACTAAAGACCAAGTTTTCATGATATCCCACATCTAATCAAAGGATATGATACTTCTGTGCAGGGCACACGTAATCACTATCGTCCCATGTATATGCCTGATACTTGCTGCCACCGGATCTGCATCCGGTATGATTTCAGCGTATATGGGAGAAACTATTGACCTCCAGGGATATTCAGGCGGGAGCCCCACGATATATCTTTTCGTCACCGGGCCTAATCTGCCGGTAAATGGTGTTGCACTACATGATATCAGCGCCCGTGCAGATGAAGGGCATTTTACCATCGTCAGTGTTGATAATAATGATCGTTGGGATTACAGGTGGAGTACCAATGCAATCGGTGGGCGTCTTGACGCGGGAACGTATACGGTTTGGGCTGTGGACAGACCAAATGACCTTTCAAGGCTTGCAGTTGCCGGTTACACAACAATAACTGTGATGCTTACGACTCCGACTGTTTCCGTTAGTACACCTGTTTATCCCGGTACACTCGAGCTTACTACCTCACCGGAAGGCGCTTTTGTAACGATCGGTGATGCATACCAGGGGCTCACTCCTCTGACAATACGGGGAATCGAGCCGGGAAGTTATCTGATAACCTTCTCAAAAACCGGATATGTCACCCTTTCCACACCAGCGCGGGTGGAACCCGGAAAAACAACAGACATAAAAGGGATGCTCGATCCATCAACCGGTTCACTGGCGATTAATACGAGTCCGCCAGGCGCCCGAATCCTCATCGATACTGCTGAATGGGGAACAGCCCCGGTTGTGATCTCAAACCTTACTTCTGAAAACCACACGGTTACCGTGATAAAAGAGGGATATCTTACAGCTCAACATACCGTGCAGATTATTCACGGTCAGACGATACCTTGGGATGTCATGCTTGTTCCTGCTTCACTCACAACAGGAACATTACAGGCAGCTGGGAATGTACCGGGATTCCTCATGGGATTTGCCATCGTTATCCTGTTAGGGATATTCTATCGTTCACAATAGCAACCATCACTGGAAAGCGGTCCGATGGAATTTTTTTCCATACATAAAAAAATTAATACTGACAGCGGAAAAATATACGTCTCTAACTATCAGAGAAATTATAGCCATAGAGACGGAATTTGTAAAGAGTATGGATGCGTTTGAAATCCTGATGGTAATTGCACTCGGGTCCCTGGCAGGGACCGGAATCGGTATACTCATTGGATTAATAGTCAATACGCAGAAAAAAGAAGGTTCTGGAATTATCAGAAATGACAAAAATATTACAATCGGATTGATTATTCTATGCTCTTTCATTTGCATTGTCGTCATTGGGTATTTTTCGTTGTTTGATTGAGTTCTGACTTCCCGACCAGTGTAGCAGGCTCAGGCATGTAATATTTATTGCATCTTTCAAGGATGAGGAGATATTCACAACCATGATACTGAAAAAGACAGCAAAACTCGCGAGAGGTAAAATTTCGTATTGCACCTTTTGATCAAAAGCGCATAATCGCGTTCGGTTGGCATTTGGCAGGGGCGTATGTATGATATGTCTCCCCCTGAAAAACAATCCTTTAACACAATACGTTTTTCAATTTTATATGATACTACCGGGCAGGCCTGCCGGACGGTCTGATCATCCAGGCCATGTCTGCAGAGCGTACTGCCCCCCCCTCTTTGGTGGCTCTTGTTCATGAATAAAAATAACCTGGTTGTCCTGAATTATGATCGGGATTCTGTCACTTCCTGAAGATCCCTGCCTGTCGGTGCAGATGAACTGGAGATACCACGACAACAAAAAACATATATAGACATAGAATGATGACACATTGGTGTAAAAGATGCCGTCCTTTGAATGTTTTGGTAAGAACTGTGGGTTTCATACTTCCGCTCCCTCCGAAGCTGAACTGATGACAAAAATTGCAGAACATGCAAAAACTGCACATAAGATGGATCCAATCCCGCCTGATATTTTGGTAAAGGTGAAGGCTGCAATTAAAAAGTGAAAATTCCGATATTTTCACACCTTCTTTTATATCTTGGATAAATCGGAAATTAATAAAGTTGGTTTAACTATGGAGATTCACAAGATCGGAATTAATGCAATGCGGCACAAAGAGTTAATCAACCGACTGTCCGAGTTACTGGAGGTTTCCGGCATTGGTCCATATATCAGCACGTCAGAATTGATTGATTTGATCGCAGATGAACCTACATTCACAAAAAAAGAATGCGTTTATCTTGGATTGTATCTGGCAGCAACGAATCAAGATGATAAACATTGATAATTTCTTTTTTAAAACTCATAGTGTTGTGGTGCGGTTCTGTTAATGGAGATGAGAATGAATTATGGTTCGTCGTGTAGTTGATCTGGATGCTGCATATGTAAAAGCGTTGGGAAAAAAAAGAGCGTTATCCGATGAAAAAAAAGGTATAAACGGTTTTGTACTATCGAAAAAGAATGAAGAGCGGCTTGCAGCTGCAGCGCGTGTTGGTGAGTCAATAAATGATGTGATCAGCCGGATTTTGGATGAGCGTGATGGAAAAAAAGATAAAGAATAACATATCTTGATTAAACTAAAAAAAGGTTTGTTTTTTTAAAATTTTGAATTTAACCATTGGATTATCAGCATCCCAATAGCAGCATTTTGAGATGGATGAAAAAAGTGAAGAACTTTATTTCGCGTAATGTCGGAAGGTCTTCTGGTTTCGTGTAGGTTTGAACGTGGCATTATCCGATCGTTGAACGGGTTTTTGTTGCGATGCCAGCAACAATATATTTATTGATCGGGCAGCATCAATTTACAGACCAGGCAATACTGCCAGGGAATTGCCAACCACTTTTGTATTTTATTTTTCGTGACCTTGATATGCGCCCGATGCATAGCTCCGTGGTTGTTCGGGCATTGCCTGGAAGACGACTTCATAGAATGGTATACCATTTTCAAAAGGATAAATTTAATCAGAAGGAGAAACAAAGAGATTTTGCATATTAAAAGACTGCGTTATAATTTGTTTTCACTCCATATTACAATTAACAGCCAGTTACTATGGAGTAATACATAATGTAACGCAGAACGGTCAAGTAAGCCGTATATTAATAAATCCCTTAAAAAATGATAATTATCGGCAAAGACAAAGGAAGGGTTTAAAAAAGGTAATTTTTTACTATGTAGTCAGAAGAGGAGAAGTGAGACAAGCGATGTTAAAAGCAACGATTGATGCAGATATGTTCAGGGAATTTATCGATGCGATTTCGGCTCTCGTTCCTGAGTGCAGGCTGCACGTTGATGAGGATGGGATCTCTACAAGAGCAGTTGATACGGCTAATGTGGCAATGATCGGAATCGAGCTGAAAAAAGAGGCTTTCGATTCCTATAAAGCAACAAAAAGCCAGCTGGGGATTGATATATCCAAGATGAAAAATATTTTCGGGATGGCAGGTAAGGGAGATCTGATCAGTCTTGAGCTTGCTGATAATGCCCAGAAAATGTCAATCTCTGCTCACGGATATCATTACTCGATAACTCTTCTGGATACGAACACGATACGGAAGGATCCAAACCCTCCCACCATTAATCTTCCAGGAAAGATTGTTATTACCGGTGATGATTTCAATAATGCGATGAAAGCAGCAGCGGTAATCTCAGATAAGATTGCTCTCGGAATCAACCCAAAAGAACAAACATTTTACCTTATTGCTGAAGGAGATACCGACAATATCCGCCGAGAATTTGGTAAAGATGAACTTAAATCACTGACAGCAGTTGAAGCACGTTCACTCTTTTCGCTTGATTACCTGAAAGATATGGGTAAGGTAATGAGCAAGGCTTCAGAAGTGGAAATATATCTTGGTATCGACCATCCGGTCAGGTTCTCCTTTGTCATTGCAGGAGGCAGCGGCCATGTTGAATACCTGCTGGCACCTCGGATAGAGGCCGACTGATGGATTTTAGGCCATCAGCAAAGGAACTTTCCCATTTCCCCTTTTTAAAAAAAGCACAGGACTATATTAAAGATATTTTTCCTCCTCTTGAGGTCCTGCTCAAACAGGAGCGGGGAAAAATTATTACAGATCTCGCTTTAACACGTATCAGCCATGCGTTATCCCAGAAAAGATCCTTTATATCTCATTTTCAACAGCGCCATGAAGATGAAATAGCCAGTTTTGTCGTTTCGCGGATTATTGCATCCTGCATTCAGGATAAAAACCTTTTTGACCGTCTTGCACGATATGAAGCGGAACGTGCATATTATTTCCTGGTTTCAGAAATAGGAACAGAAAACGGAGAGAGGGGGTGGAATGAAAATACTCCCCTTGACGAAGAGGGTTACAGCCCCCTTTCGAAATATATTGCTAATGAATTCAGGATAAATATCTCAAGCGACCGCATGCCGCTTGCCGATTATGTGGAGATTGCGGCACCCCTGCATGATGCACGGTTTAAACTGGTAAACCGGAGAGTTCAGCAGGGATATGTGGAGATAAAAAAAGAAGAACGATATGAATTACTCCGTGAACGCATACGTGTTTTTCTGCGTCGTGACCTGCCATTTAAAATCCCAAAACCCCTCTGCGAACAACTTGACCCTGTGGCAGAACCGGTAAAAAAAGTGTACCAGGAGCAGATGCTCCAGCAATTCGGTGCCATCGATGAGGATGCATTCCCCCCCTGCATGAAGGCATTGATTCTGGCACTTACCTCAGGGACCAACCTGACCCATGCAGGACGATTTGCACTGACGACGTTTATTCATGCTGTGGGTATGGATGTCATCTCAATTGCCCGGCTTTATGCACGATCACCGGATTTTGATGCAGAAAAAACGATGTACCAGGTGGAGCATATAACCGGCCGGGGAGGAACAGGCACAGAATATTCTCCTCCTGCCTGTGCCGCTATGATGACAACCGGGCTCTGCGTTCATCAGGATGGATTATGCGAGAAAATCAGTCATCCGCTGAGTTATTACAAAGTCAGAAAAAAAGACATGGCAAAAACCAAAAAAACACCAGAGACAAATCCCAATGTAATTTAGGTAATTTTTTCATTTACCAGGTATCCGGCCCCTGAAAGGAATAAAATAAAGATCACAATTGCTGCCAGGTAGGCCACTCCCGTGACAGTTACCATCGGTAAAATAACGAGCATTACTATCAGGACGAGAAAACCTGAAACACCTATGATTACATCAAGGAGTCGTGCATCCATTGGAATACTTTTCGCCATGAAAGAATATATGTATATCCGAATCAGCAGAATCCTTCCATGAAAGCAAAAGGCACCCTTAATATCAGCGCTGCATATCAATGGTACATTTATGAACGATCCAGGCCGGGAGCGTAGTGATGTGCTTGAAAAACTTGCACAGGCAGCCGGACTGCTTGAAGAGTCTTTGGATGTCCGGCTCATTCCTGCACGTGGAGCAATGCTTGCGTATGCCATCAGGGGTGCACGGGATAGTAATGGTGTTGCGGCTGTGCAGGGTGGCATTGTACCTAAACAGGGAAAGGCCTATGTTGCAGGACCCTGTGCATTTGGCGTGGAAGCGGATATCGCTCGAATAGTTCTTACTGCAATGAGATTTGATCCACAGATGCGTTGTGCCGTGACCCTTCGTTTTTCCAGAAATGTGCTGAGTGTCATTGAGAACCTGCTCCTTGAATGTACTTCGTTTGACACTGCACAGGAACCTCCCGGAATAAGTACGATGGACTGGGGTGTTGCGTACTGCTGCAAAGAGGGCGTACCTGACGTATGCTATGATTACGGAGGGAAAGGAAAAGAAGGCACCATACGCCTTTTTGGTGAAAAACCAATCGACGTAACGAACAATATTATTATGATATCGAACCGCATTATACATATCGAACTTTGAGGGAATTACACATGGGAATCAAACCATCATACATCAAAACGCTTGGTACTGATCTACTGGCTAAACAGCGGGAATATTTCTCCAGTAACTTCGATGAAAACAAGCAGCAGCTTGCCAAATCTGCAGTAATTGATAGTAAACGTGTCCGGAACCGTGTTGCCGGTTACATCACGAGAAAAATAAATACCAAGAGACGCTCATAACCTTATTCATGTTCGAAGGTGTCCTTCCAGCAATCATAACCCCTTTTAAAAGGAACTCTGCGATGGACCTTGATGTCCAAGGTCTGAAAAGCAACATCGGTTTTCTCTTTTCCTGTGGTATCCACGGAATTGTCCCCTGCGGGTCTACTGGCGAATCAGCAACACTGACTTTCGAAGAGCATGAAAAAGTCATTAAGATTGCCGTTGATAAGGTAAACGGCAAAATTCCTGTGCTTGCCGGTACTGGTTCCAACAACACAGCAGAAGCGGTAAGGCTGACCAAAGCTGCAAAGGACATCGGAGCGGATGGTGTTCTTGTTATCAGCCCGTATTATAACAAGCCAAACCGTTCAGGACTTATCAAGCATTATACCAAACTTGCCGACCTCGATATACCTGTTGTCATGTATAATGTCCCGGGACGCACCGGACAGAACCTTGAACCTGATCTGGTTGCAGAGCTCGCCAGGCATCCCAATATTGTCGGGATAAAAGAAGCGAGCGGCAATATCGGGCAGATGTCCCGCATCATTGAAGAAACACAGGATGAGGATTTTATTCTGATTTCCGGTGATGACAATATTACACTGCCTGTTATGGCCCTTGGCGGTGCAGGTGTCATCTCAGTTGCGGCAAATGTAGACCCCCTGCGAATGGTCGCCATGTATGAGGCAATGAAAAAGGGAGACTACCAGAAAGCACTTGTCCTTCACTTCGCGTTGTCGCCTCTCCTCAGATCGATGTTCATCGATACAAATCCGATTCCGGTTAAAAAGGCGGTTGAACTTCTTGGTATGGCGGGTGGTCCGGTCAGACTTCCGCTCGACGATCTTGATGAAAAGAAGACAGAACAACTCAAAAAAATTCTCTCCACCATACCCAAAAAAAGTGCTCCAAAATCCTATGGGATTCTAAAGAAACCTGTAAAACCGGCACGGTGAACTGAAATATGATAAAAGTGGTTGTATGTGGCGCCTTTGGCCGCATGGGGCAGACAATCGGACGGATGGTCAACGAGTCTTCCGATCTCGAGCTGGTCGGGGGCATTGACCTCAAACCAGGTTCATTCTTCGGTACAGATATTGTTGAGTCAAAGAATGCCGAGGCATTTCTGCAACGTGCCAGACCTGATGTTCTTATCGACTTTACGATAGCAAATGCCGCAGTCGGGAACGTAAAGATGGCTGCCCGCAACAAGGTAGCGCTTGTTGTAGGTACCACCGGGTTTACGAATGAACAAAAAACAGAGATGGAAAAAGCTATTCAGGGTACTGTACCTGCAGTCATCTCCAGTAACTTTTCGGTGGGTGTCAATATTTTCTGGCAGCTGCTGAGGGATGCGGGAAAACTTTTAAAAGATTATGATATTGAGGTGATCGAAGCCCATCACCGGAACAAAAAGGATGCCCCAAGTGGCACAGCAAAAACAATCCTGCAGATTCTGGATGAGGAAGCTGGTTTGCGGAAAAAGATATATGGTCGCGAAGGTATGACGGAACGTAAGGATGAGATTGGTGTTCATGTCATACGGGGTGGTGATATTGTCGGTGATCACAAAGTTTTGTTCTCGAAAAATTTTGAGACAATTGAACTTTCCCACAGGGCATATGACAGGTCGGTCTTTGCTAACGGGGCTCTCCATGCTGCACGCTGGGTTGTCGGTAAAAATCCAGGTATTTATGGTATGAAAGATGTCCTGAACCTGAAAAAATAATTTTTTTAAAAAAAAACCTTGACAATAGCACATCATTTTTTGATTTTACAGATTTTTTTCCCTGTTGCAGCTGATACTGCAACACGTATCCTGATGCATTTTTATAAGAAAAAATACACTGAAACCTTCGATTATATTCTTGCATTTGAGGATGATACAATCGAAACCTATTTTTTATCTTTTGGTTAACATATACGATGAAGTGAATGCATTGGTTGCAATCGTTGACACAAGTAAATGTACCGGATGCGAAACATGCGTAAATGAATGCCCCGCATCCGCAATTGTCATAGAGAACGAAAAAGCCAAGGTTGACAAAGACATGTGCGTTGATTGTCAGACATGTGTGGATGTCTGCCCTTCTGAAGCAATACTCGTGGAGTGAACGGTTTGGTAGCAGTCGTGGACAAGGATAAATGCTCCGGTTGCGAGACCTGCGTCAGTGAATGCCCGTCATCCGCAATTTCAATGGACAACGAGAAAGCAAAAGTCGATAAAGACATGTGCGTTGACTGCGAAACATGTGTTGACGTATGCCCTTCTGAAGCTATTCATATGGAGTGAAAAGGAGTATTATCCGGTCTGCCACTCATTGTATCAGATTCCTTTAAAGATACAGCGTCTGCAGGTTAAAAAAATCCTCCTTTCTCTATTGAAAAGTATAAAACAGGTAAAAAAAATTCTTAATCCAATTCCTCGTCGATGGATTCTGGTGGTCTGTGTTTCTTGGAAGCTAAAATTTAAAAAACAACGTTTTTATTATCACAGGAGAAATGGAATTTTACAACCCGCCATTTTTCTACGGGATTACAGACATACAGGACCTGACACATATGATCAATGTTGGAGTGCTCGGAGCTACGGGTGCGGTTGGTCAGCGATTTGTTGAACTATTAGCGAATCATCCATGGTTCAATCTTTCGACTCTCGCCGCTTCTGAACGCAGTGCGGGACAGCCTTATGGAAAGATTGTGAACTGGCGTCTTGAGACTCCATTTCCAGAAAAGATCGCGAAAATTAAAGTGACTCACACATCACCAAAAGCGATGAAGGATGTTGATCTGGTCTTCTCCGCCCTTCCTGCAGATATTGCACGGGATACAGAAAATGAATTTGCCGATGCCGGGATAGCAGTCTGCAGTAATGCGAGTTCCCACCGGATGGAACCTTCCATACCGCTTGTTGTTCCCGAAGTCAATCCTGATCATCTTGGCCTTATCGATGTCCAGCGTGATTCCGGAAGAGACGGATTCATCGTAACCAATCCAAACTGCTCTACCATTATGCTGGTGACAGCTCTCGCTCCGCTCAGGAAGTTTCCCTTTTCTGATGTCAGGGTAGCGACCATGCAGGCGATATCTGGTGCCGGGTTTGCCGGAGTAGCCGCGATGGCGATCTACGACAACGTCATCCCGTATATAGGCCAGGAAGAGGAGAAGATGGAGACCGAGACTCTTAAGATAATGGGAACGCTGAAAGGTAAAAAGGTGACAAATGCCTCTTTCAATGTAAGTGCCAGTTGTCATCGTGTCCCGGTAATTGACGGTCATACTATGGCAATCTGGGTCGACATCAAAGAACCGGTTGAGAAACTCAAAAATGCATTCAGGGAATACAAACCCCGCATTAAAGGTCTTCCTACTCAACCGAAGGAGTCCGTGCATTTCTTTGATGAAGAGAAAGATCGCCCGCAACCCCGACTGGATCGGATGCGGGGAAACGGAATGACTGTATCTGTAGGCAGGCTCCGGGAGGGGATCCGCTTTATTGCAATGGGGCATAATACTATTCGTGGTGCCGCTGGCGCGAGCGTACTGAATGCAGAACTGATAACAAAGAAGAAATATCTCTGATAAGGAGACACACCATGCAGCAGCAGAAGGAGAATACAGTATTCGTAGGCAATAAACCTGTCATGAATTATGTACTAGCTGTCATTACACAGTTTAACAACGGAGCAGAAGAGGTAGCGATCAAAGCGAGGGGAAAGGCCATATCCCGTGCGGTGGATACCGCAGAGATAGCACTAAACCGGTTTCTTGAAGGGGTGACAAAAAAAGAGATTATTACATCGACAGAAATAATCGATACTGATTCAGGAAAGACAAATGTATCTTCCATAGAGATTATTCTCGCCAATAACAAATAAGCAATTTTTAAGCATTGTTTCACCAATTGTGAATTTTTTATGCAATTTCATAAACTTTTGACCTCGGATTTACGGTGAATATCAGGTTTTATTACCCAAAACAATTTAAACGCTATGTACGAAGGTACTGTACTATGCGAGCTTATGCTGTCGTGCTGCTAATCCTTTTAATCATCAGCATGGCGGTTCCAGTCATGGCTGCTCAGGAAGAACGCTACAGTTATATCACTGTAAAGGACATCACGATCAACCTCAATAATGGGAGAGCCATCATTCATGTGAATTACAAAGTTGATGAGGCAACCCGTTTCCTCTTTTTTTTACTGGGCAAACAGGATCTCAAAAACAAACTGATGAAAATTCTCAATTATGAAGATGCCCGGATTAACCGCATCGACCTTTCAAGTGCGGATTTTACTGTAGAAGATGCAGCACTGTCGTATGGCAAAGGGATTTACTGGTACCCTTCACATGCATTCAATATCGTGATCCCTTCGCTTTCTGTCCAGTCCCCACAGGCAACACGGAACTTCACCATGACTAAGGAGTTCCCCAGTGGTATGGGATATTTTGCCACAGATACCCGTGCCTGATATTTTGACAAATCATTGGGAATCTGAAAGAAAATCCCGGCAACTATTTTTATACCGGCTGTAATTTTTTTGTTTTAAGTCTTTCCTCAAAAGGCGGTCCAATTTAAAAAAAACTCTCGTCAGGATAATATTATTTAGGAGCGATTGACACACCACTTCCATACACTGTCCTGACTGGTATCGAATTTCAGACCCGTTCAGCCAGAGATCCATGGATATCTTTTGTCTTTGCCGGTAATGCAATGTGTTTTGGGATAGTACATTTGGTGAATGAGAGAAAACCTGATTTAATGAAACAGACGCTCTCACATGACTTCAATAATTTCCTGCTTACGCAGTTCGACTAATTTCCTGTTGACAAAGAATTGAATTATCATTCCGGTTATTGCTGATATAATACCAAAGACAGCAAAATAGAGAACCTGAACCGCTACCCCTTCCTGTGAAATAGGAAAATTCGGGATATCTTTTACAGGAAGGATAGAGAGACTTGCACAGTAAAGTATGAATCCAATCGCAGTGATAAAGAACGGAAATACAATGACCTTGCCCAGATTCTCTCGTTCATTCATGTACACATCCATGATGATACCGACAGTCATCACAAGGCCGGCAGCGATAAACCACCCTATCCCTCCAAAAATAAATAACATGAGATAATGAATTATACCAAAATCCGTTGAGTAATATTTAAGCACTACCAAAAAACCATTGGTAAATCCGATTATGATGAGAAGTATCGTTGTAGTATAGGTAACAAATGAGAATCTTCCCCTTGACAGAGATATTCGAAGTGCATCGATGATGTTATGGAATATTTCATCAAATCCGAACCCCTTGTACAGCAGATAACATCCAATTACTCCGACAACGATGATGGTTGCAACACCCGGATAATCGAGCAGATATGCGGTGGCATAAAGCATCATTGCAAGTCCGATCGGGATAAACACCATACGGGAAATTTTCGGGTCATCAAGAAATTTTTTTATGATATAATAGGTACCTTCGAGATTAGGCATCTGGTTCACAATGACCCTGCGGATGCTGGAAACAGGAATTTTGGATTGAATTATGGGAATTACATATTCATCTTCTGCACCGTCTGTTACAATAATACAGTTGGTTGCCCCGGTTTCCTTGATTACCTGCTCCAGTGAAGTGGCGATGCGCCGATCGCCTTCAATCATATGGAGATGGTTTCCCGCAATTACTGCAATTATGGTCTCTTCACCTTTCTCAGTCAGCTCATCATAAATCTTAATCGCTGAAAATATGGCATTGATGTCCGAATCTTCAGGGTCGGCAAGTGCTAATCTGTTTGCAGCCTTCAGGCAGGCTTCGCGGCCGATTGCGGGGCTTTCGATGTGCGCCTTCCATCCGATATCATCATCCCGATCCACACTGAGTACTAACGTCCGACCCTGAGTCATTTTCAGAATATTCTCCGTGGTGCTTGCGTGTTTATCCCCTGGTTCCTGTTTTTATCGTATATGAAATTGAAATTTTCATCCGATCCTGCTTTTGCTGATATTGGATTAATTGTTGGATGAATTTGAATATAAAACCACTGACGAAAATCGCAGGAATATCCCGAGAATAGCAATATTTCTTTACATAAAGATCCACGAAATCCTGGTGCCACTCTTCACCAGCCTGCATGAGATAAGGCACGATATCCTGTATTCAGTATTGGTTTTAAATCGTAAAGACTGTCATGAAACAGGAAGTGATCACCAGTGCTGCTTAAAGGAATATATAAAAAACTGAATTATCAGGGTAAATCCATCATATTGCACTGTCATACATCCATTGCTGTTGCTTTCCGGACTATTTACAACAACACTGCGGCTATAACCTGTTTTATTCACCGCACAATTGTGATGTGGATGAGTGACACATATAAAAAAGAAATCAGATAAGTTTTGAACGCTGGAGGAGCAAAATATCATCAGTTGTAAGTTTTTCGCCAGCCCTGAAGTTCTTAAAGAGACTCTCCGCCTCTTTTCTTACTGCTTTTTGTTCTTTTGTGACCTTTACTTTCTTGGTCTTCTTTCGGAGGCCTGAAATTACCTTATCGTAATCACGCAGTTCTTTCTGGCAGGCGATAAAGAACTTGTGTTCGGAATCTGCGGATTCCTGTGATTCGACAAAACTCTTATGTGCACCATCAGCTGATTCTCGCGATTTGTCTGCCTTCCGGTAAAACTCAACCATGAGATCATGGTGTTTCTGGGCAAGTTCAGCAAACTCGGTTACCTTTGCGTGAAGATCAGATGCAAGTTTCCGTAAATCGCGAGCCTCCGTAATTTTGAACCGCATCTCCTTGTTCTGTTCAAGCTCCGCTTCCTGTTCCCGCACCTGGGCCATCATCTGTTTGATCTTTTCAATCAGCTCACGTTCTTTATCTGTGGTAAAGACTTCGGTTTGCTGGCGGTACTCCATATATTCAATCTGTTTCTGGAGTTCCTTGATTCCCCGGTTCTTCAGTGTACCGTGTTCTTTTTTAAATCCTTCAATCTCTTCAAAAAGAACATTTGCCTTGTCATTTAATTCGTTTCGCTGAGCTTTCAGGTCAAGAACATCCTGATTGTATTTATCACGGAGATCTTTGTTTTTTTGTGCTTCTTCAACAAATTCCCGTGTCTGATTATTGAGCGTGTTGCGTTCACGTGCATATTTACTTGCGGAGGCATTCAGCTCATTGCGTCGGTTTTTGTGTTCTTCTGACTCGGCGAGAATCTTCTTTCTTTTTTCCATCAGGTCATTCAACATGCGTTACCACTCCTCATCGATTCCCCGGCATAGGAGGCAGATATAGTGCTTTAGAGGCATATTTTCCAAAAGAATTAATTAATGACTCTTTTGATTCTCTCACATAACAATTCTGCATACAGGATGCAGGATGAAAAACATCAGAAAAGGATAGTAGCGCGGAATTCTGATAAGACCCCAAATTGAAGTCTTTGTTCAACACTCTGTTCATGATGTTCAACTCCCGATACCGGGACGCACCAGATTACCTGGTATCGTCCCCCACCCTCCCAGCGAAGGATTGGTCGAATGTACTATATTTTAAAGGCGTGGAAGATTATTAAGCATTTCGCCGTTGATACGATGAAAACGATTTTGAAATACCCCGACCTGAATGGTTTGAACCGGCATACTTTTTAAAAACACAACAAAAAGGGGTTTGGCTGAAGGAGTACCCGGAACTCCTTTTTTGATAAATCCTATTATTGCCAGGTCATCGCTTGTGTTGGTCCGGGTAACCCGGCTGTTCCCTGCTTTATCGGGGGAGACGATTTTTTTAAACGTTCAGAGCACTTTACGATATATTTCATCTGGGATTAACCGACCCATTCCAGGACGCCGCCGCCACTGGGCTGGTCCCTATTGGTTTTCCTGCTCTGGGGCATCTCAACCGCTTTTGGATTTGTGCGTTTATTTTCAATATCCTGGATCACGGTTCTATAGGACTGGCGTGTACCGAGGATCTGCGCGCTCTTGACACCGGTCATGATGGCGAGAACACGGATCTTGCCTTCCATATCACTCCTTACGCGTGCGCCCCAGATCACATCTGCATGTGGATCAAGCTCATATGTAAGTGAAGTTGCAACCTCTTCAGCGTCCTGCAGAGTCAGGTCAGTGCCACCCGTGATATGGATCAGGCTTCCGGTTGCGCCGCGGTAATCAATATCCAGCATCGGATTGCTCAGGCACTCACGAACAACACTTTCTGCCTTGTTCTGTTGCTTGCTCTCTCCTACAAGCATTACTGCGACACCGCCCTTTGACATAATAGCCCTGACATCAGCATAGTCAATGTTGATGAGTGACGGTTCAGTAATTGTCTCTGATATCCCTTTTACCGTTTCACCAATGAGTTGATCCATGACAGAAAATGCCTGTCCCAGCGGCAGGTTCGGAACGAAGTTCTTCAACCGGTTGTTATCAAGGACAATGACTGAGTCTGAAGCAGATGCAAGTGCTTCAAGACCTTCTTCAGCACGGATAAGACGGGCTTTTTCAACCTGGAACGGATAACTGACCATCCCGACGACAATTGCACCCTGCTCCTTTGCGATCGATGCAACAACGGGTGCAGAGCCGGTACCGGTACCTCCGCCCATACCTGCCGTGATAAAAACCAGGTCGGCAGATTCAAGGACAGCTTCAAGTGTCGGGCGTGCCATCTCTGCCGCGCGCTTTCCGATATCCGGATATCCACCGGCACCGAGACCTTTGGTCAGAGACTTACCAATGAGGATACGTTTGTCTGCCTGGATCATGTCCAGGTGCTGCTTGTCTGTGTTGATTGCTATTGTCTCTGCTCCCGAAACCCCCATGTGGTGTATCCGGTTTACGGTATTATTGCCAGCGCCACCGCAACCGACAATAACGATTCTCGGCTGGCCGACAAAGTCATCTTCCATTGCATTTGCTGAACCTTGTTTGCTCAGCTCTTTTTCAAGTTCGGCGTTTTTCAACGCATCATTAATTATACTCTGCATGTCTACCCTCTCATACCTTGAATGAAACCTGGTCGCTATCCTTCAAGACACGGCTTGCTCGTTTTTCAACAAGTTCACGGACCGCTGCCCGGACAGCTTCTGAAATGTTGGGATATTCCCCTGAGTCCACCATCTGCTGGAGCCAGTTGATTTGTTGTTCGGGCAATCGGAGTGTGATTCTCTGCATCATCATTGTATCTCCCATTTCTGACATATGTCAGACATTTGTCATTCATATGTCAGACAAAGAGAACCTTTGTGTCTGACTTAACCAGATGCATCAAAATAAAACATTAATGTATAAAAACCTTCTTCTTTGTATGTGTCCTTTTCTCACAACACATTTAAAACAGCCAATCCAAGTATTTTAGAAAAAGAAGGAGTTTTTTATGGAGATTGGCTTTCCCAAACGTGAGGTTCATGGTGGTACAGGAAAGCGACAGCGCGAAAAATCCCAAAAAAAAGTGCTGGATTTCAGCGCGAGCACAAATCCGTTTCCCCCCGTGTTTGATTGGCAATGCGACCCGGTATTCCTCGCACATTATCCTGATGATTACTATTACGAACTTAAGGAACGGATATCAGGAACCTTTCACCGCAAATCAGAGGAAATTTGTGTTGGGAATGGATCGATAGAACTAATCAGGGTATTCTGTTCAGTTATGCTCAGGGGAAATAAAAAAAAGTTTTTCACAGAATCACCTACTTTTGGAGAATACGAATTATCTGCCCGTCTGGCCGGGGCAAAAAAAGTAAAAAATTCCCAAAAAGCTGATGTTTCATTTATCTGCAACCCGAATAACCCGACGGGCAGCATAAGGAAAAAAAGTGAAATGAAGAGTCTGCTTGAAGGGATGGAATCAATTGGAGCCCTGCTCTTCTGTGACGAGGCATTCATAGAATTGTCTGATCCTGAACAGAGCCTGGTGGATTGTGATGACCCGTATCTTTTTCTGATACACTCACTTACTAAAAGTTTTGCGGTACCCGGGATTCGTTTCGGGTATGGTTTTGGGAACACGGATTTGATCGAAAAAATAGAGACAACACGCCCTCCCTGGAGTGTAAATGCCTTTGCTGAAGCCTTTGCTATGGAAGCGTTAAAACATATGGACGAACTCGCCATATCCCGAACCGCAATCGCGCAGGAACGCGAGTGGCTCACAGTTCAGCTCGACGGTCTTTCTCTTCGCTGCAAACCATCATCTGCAAATTTTATACTCGTGGAATGCGGATGGAATGTGGAACCATTGTGCAAAGCTCTTGTGCACCATGATATCATCGTCCGTGATTGTACATCATTCGGTTTACCCACCTGTATCCGGGTCGCTGTTCGGACAAGGCAGGAAAACAAGGGTCTCCTGGAGGCATTATCCGCATGCTTGCGCTGATTATGGCCGGTGGCAGTGGAAGCCGGCTCAGCATGGGGGAAAAACCACTTATTTCGATTTGCGGGGTACCTATGATTTCCTATGTCATTGATGCTTTCTCTGCAGCGGGACTTGATCCGGTTGTAGTTGCTTCACCAAAGACCCCTATGACAATGAACTGGTGCCGTGCACACAGTATCGCATTCTTAAAGACTGAAGGTAAAGGATTCGTCGAAGATATGATATCTGCGGTTCAGACACTTGACGAAAATCGCCCGCTTTTTATCTGTGTATCTGATATACCCTGTATCACAGGGGAAATTATCCGGTCTGTCGCAGATGCTTATCATAAGGCCGGGAAAGATGCCTGCTCAACCTGGATTCCATCCCGCCTTGTTTCCTCCTGCAGAGGAGATATGCCATATATTCAAAGGATCAAAGGAATTGAGGCATGCCCGGCAGGCATGAATATCCTCCGCGGTGACCTGATAACACAACCCCAGGAGGAACTACAGATCCTTCTCAATGATCCCGGACTCGCCTTAAATGTAAACACGCGGGCTGATTGTGCCAAAGCTGAAAATTTCATTAAAAAAATGCAATTCACAAAACAGGACTCAGAATTCCCGAAATGAATTCATAACCAAACATACCCTTTTTATGCCCCAGTATTCAAATTCGGCGCATTTTTGCCAATATTTGGCAGGAATGCATATTAAGGGGCGTCACCCAAGATCAATATATTATGGGCGAGTCGCAGGAAATTGAGCTTAAAGGTCATATCATCGATTCTGGAATTATGACGCAGCTCTTTGACCGGGTAATGGACATGGGCGGGGATTTCGAGATACTCGTATTTGATATCGGTAAGAAAAAGACCGACCCGAGTTATGCACGCTTGCGTATAACAGCGTCCGGTAAGGAAAAACTTCTCTCCATCCTGTCAGAACTACACCGGCTTGGTGCCCGCCCGCCCGAGGTAAAAGATGTATATCTGGTTCCGGCAGAATCTGATCGCGTAGTGCCAAAAGGATTCTACACAACAAGCAACAACCCGACCCAGGTAAAATATAGAGGGGAATGGATTCCTGTCGAACCTATTGAAATGGATTTCCTTATAGTCGTTGATCCAGTAAAGAAGAGTGCAGTTTCTGTTGCTCTTGGAAAAATCAGGAAAGGTGATCTGGTAGTAATCGGTGAACAGGGTGTCAGTGTCAGTTACCCGGAACGCCCGCGGAAGAGCAGCACCTTTGAATTCATGCATGGAACGGTATCTCCTGAACGCCCCAGCGAGACCCTGATTGCACAGATTGCGCGAGAGATTCTGGATGTCCGCAATAAGGGAGGAAAAATTGCTATAGTTGGTGGACCTGCAATTATTCATACCGGGGCAGATCATGCTCTTGCTGAAATGATCCGCAAAGGATATATCAATGTCCTTTTTGCAGGAAATGCACTGGCCACGCATGATATCGAATACAATCTCTTTGGTACTTCCCTGGGGATGGATATATCAACGGGAAAACCCGTGATGGGAGGTCACAAGCATCATCTGTATGCAATCAGTGAAATAATGCGTGCCGGCTCTATTAAAAATGCTGTGGAAAAAGGGGTGATTAAGGGCGGGATCATGTATGAATGTGTCAGGAATAATATCCCCTTCGTGCTTGCCGGTTCGATCCGTGATGACGGTCCGCTCCCTGATGTAATTACTGATGTGATGGAGGCGCAGGATGCAATGAGAGTCCATATTGAAGGATGTAGCATGGTGCTCATGATTGCAACACTCCTTCATTCAATTGCCGTTGGCAATTGTCTGCCATCAAATGTAAAAACGGTATGTGTTGATATCAATCCGACTCATCTTACAAAACTCATGGATCGTGGAACTATGCAGGCTATTGGTATCGTTTCGGATGCAGGTACATTTCTCCCGCTCCTTGTAAAACAACTTGAACTCCAAAAGAAAAGTGCAAAAAATTAATTTTTTGTTTATTTTACTATCATTGTGTCAACGGCATGCAATAGGATTTTTCTGATGAAAGGACATATTCCCATTCTTTCCTGCATTCACATCGGATTTCCAGCAGCGCAGTAATGAGATCCCTGTCAGCATTGAGTGAATAATCCCGTATACCTTTGACCATGTCATAGTCACATGTTCCGCAATTATGAGGTCCACGTTTCCGGCCGCCGCCCAGAGGATCACAGGTTACATGAACCGGTGCATCCGCAAGGAGAGTTAGGATACTCCAGAGGTAAGGAGGACGATATGCACCCCGTTTCCAGTAATGTTCCATTTCGGTGTTCCGCTGCACAGTACAAGGATTCATGGAAATCATATCTGCGTGAACCACGGTATCCGCAAAAGAAGTTCTCATATCGGCTATAGCTTCCGTTTCAGTTAAAAAAAGCGGTTTGAAGAGGAAATAAGCTTTCACTCCTGCCCCTACTGAATGGGCCAGTGCGGCTGCCTTTTTAAAATCAAGAAAGGTAAAGCCCTTATTGATACATTTTTCCCTGATTCCGTCATTACTTGTTTCCAGTCCCAGTGCACAATAGAGGGGTGTCTTCCAGGTTCCATCATCCAGAATGTCAATGAAACGTGAAATGATCTCTGTTTCAACGAATTCGGGGCGGGTTTCTGCGATAACGAGTTTCCCCTTAAAGGTTTGTGCTACATCAGAAAGAAATTCGGGGGGTATCTCATCCGGGTCAAAAAAACTCCCGGAAGTGAAGATCTTGACCATGTCGTATTCTTCGGTTTTATGCTGTCTGATTACCCACGCCAGTTGTGCACGGAGGTATCCTGTGAGAGTACCAGGAGAATTCTGACCTGAATATCGTTCATAACGGTAACTGCACATCCTGCATTTTGACCATGCACAGCCGCCGCTTTTAAAAATAATTGTAAGGCATTCCAGCACCTCATTTCCATAGCGTTCCTGCCCATGCCAGCTGGCCAGAGGTTTTTCGATTAAATCAGAAATCATTAACATCATAATAGTTGAACGTATATAGATGAAAAAGATCGTCCTGATGATGATGGGACTTCTCTTTCTGTCGGGACTGGCCTCTGCATATCGGGTTAATATCGATGCACCGGATACACTCCCGGTTGGAAAGCCCCTCATTGTAAATGGGACGACAACATTCGGTATAGGGACACCTATCGATGTAGTGCTCTATTACCAGCTTACAACTACAACGGAGATTAAACGTAAAATCGTCTATGTGCAGTCTGATTATACGTTCCGGACCGTTTTTGATACTACCGGATTGCAAACCGGAATGTATAAAGTTGAAGTGCCAACCAATGGCATTGGTGATTCCGTGACCATGCGTGTCGTGTACCTGATCGATCGCTCTGACGACCTTCAGCTTAGTTCTTCACCCTCACAAAATTTCAATGGAAAGATCACTATTGCCGGCACAATCAAAGGTGATGAAAATTCCGGTGTGCAGATTGAAGTAATCGGCCCTGATAATAATGTTGTATTCGGGCCACGTTATATCAATACCGATTATCAGGGAAGTTTTGCAACAGATGTGCCCATAACCGGACCTGGTGATTATGAAGTAAGTTTTACCGATGATAAAGGGTATGTCGGAAAACGAATTATCACTGTTATAGGACCTCAATACTTTACCACAGATCAGACGTCAGCATCAACAAAGGTTTCCATTGTTTCCGCTCATACAAAATCGTCCCGGGACAATCCGGCATATTTTGCCATAAAAACCGGTACCGGGCAGGTCAATATCCGCACATCCTCATCTATAGACTGGATTATTGAGTATGTCGATGACAACGGCATTATTCAGACCGTAAATGAACAGGGTGAACAATATCCTGAAAAGGTTCAGGTGCAGGGGAGAGGGAAAACAATCTATATCAAAGTGTATCCCGCAAGGTATGCCGTGAACAGCGAAGTTTTTGTTTATGCAGAAAATTCAACCTCCATAACGATGAGTGAAACCATACCTCTGCCATTTGCTTCGACGGAACCTCAATCACCAACAATGACTCAACAGTCGCCACTGCTACCATTCCTTTGTGTAGTTGCAGTAGCACTGGTATTTATGACAAGAGTCAGAAACTAAAAAATACCAGCTGCCTTATTGCCCCACGGATTAAGAAGCCTTTTTTAAATCGGACACCAAACATATGGAGCACTGCCGGGGTAGTCTAGTCCGGGAAGGCGGTAGCCTTGAAAGCTACTGGTGCCCTGCACCTCAAGAGTTCAAATCTCTTCCCCGGCGTCAGATTTTTTACCAGTATTTCTGAATACTACAACATTACTATAACGGCTATGCTGAAATCAGGAGGAAGAACTGAATACCTGAGAAAAAGTATTTTGTCATTTTTGTTAAAAAAATTCTGGCATTTAACACATCCATTCCTGCATCAGATTTTCCATATCCTTACATTAAGAGCGCCAATCATCAGGAATCCGATCAGTTCCCATATCATGGAGCTGATGTAAAAATTAATGGACCGGGTCATCAAAATATACATTACATATCGTAATGCCGGCAAAAATGATATTTTTGCAATGATAAAAACCATGAATTTTTTAAGGTTATTAACCCTGAAAGACCAGATGGATGTCACCGTCACGGTATGCTGTAGTTGCCAGAAGGGAAATATAAAACCAAAACATAATCTGTTTTCATTGTATCTGTATCATCGTTTTTATGTGGATGAACCATCCATAGTACTGGATAAATAACTACAGAGGTTTCCGATGTGTGTTGCAGTTCCCGCTGAGGTTCTTGAAATAAAAGAGGGAAATATAGGTCTTGTCGATTACGGAGATCTTAAACAGGAAGTCAGGCTCGATCTTGTTGATGTAAAAATTGGTGAGTTTGTACTGGTCCATGTTGGTTTTGCAATCCAGAAACTCTCCCGCGACGAAGGACTGGAGACCCGGGAACTATTTAAGCAGGTTTATGCGGCGATGGATGAGTAATGCACGAATTCAGTATCGCCTATGATTTATATGCGACCGCACGAAGGACGGCTATCGACCATCATGCAGGCCGTGTGATAAAGGTCATTGTTGAAGTCGGCCAGATGGCAATGGTAAACCCGGAACAGGTGGTATTTCTGTTCGACACCATAAAAGAAGATGATTTACTTTTTGAAAAAACAATACTTGAATGTAACGAGATATCACCGCAGACAAAATGTTCCTGCGGATATTCCGGCAATGAAATTTTTATCTGCCCGGAATGTGGTGCGCTTCCCGAACTTGTCAAAGGAAGGGAGATCGTGGTTACCAGTGTGGAAATTGAGGTGGACGATTAAATGAAGGTCACTATGATGCACGGTGCCGGTGGGGAAGTGATGGGGGAACTCCTGCAGACGCTCACAAAATTCAGGCACAACAACGCGGGGGGGATCGGACTTGAAGCAATGGATGATGGAGCAGTGATCCCGTTCCAGGGTAATAATCTCGTTTTTACAACTGACTCCCACGTTGTCCGCCCGATTTTTTTTCCCGGCGGTGATATTGGCAGGATTGCAGTTTGCGGGACAATTAATGATCTCGCGATGATGGGTGGAAAACCGATAGCACTTTCTTGTGGTATGATCATTGAGGAAGGATTTGAGATAGCCGATCTTGTAAAAATTGTTGCTTCAATGGATGATGCACTCGGTGAAGCAGGTGCAAACCTGGTGACTGGCGACACAAAAGTGATGGAGCGGGGAGCAATTGACGGGATCGTCATTAATACTGCCGGTATAGGAATAGCAAAGAACGTTGTACGGGACAACGGTCTCGTACCTGGAGATGTAATTATCGTTTCCGGATCACTTGGCGATCATGGAATGGCTATTATGGCGCACCGGGAAGGATTTGACCTTGGTGAACAGATCAAATCTGATGTTGCACCTCTCTGGGGAATGGTTGAAAAAGCGCTTGATGCCGGCACCATCCATGCAATGAAAGATCCGACACGCGGGGGGTTTGCGAGTGCCATCAACGAAATGGCAAGAAAGAGTGGTGTCTGCGTCCGTATACAGGAAGAAAAACTCCCGGTAAAAAAGAGTGTCATGAGTGCAGCTGCAATGCTTGGTATCGATCCCCTTGAAGTTGCAAACGAAGGAAAAGTTATCATGGGTGTTCCTCCTTCCCATGCGGATTCGATCCTATCCGCCCTTCGTAAGCACATGTATGGGAGGGATGCATCAGTTGTCGGAACGGTGACAAAAGGTGCTCATGTTATTATGGAGACAGCGATCGGTGGCGAGAGATATATTGAACCGCCCTTGGGTGACCCGGTTCCCCGGGTATGTTAAGTAAGTTTTACTACGTATCTTTCAAATCCGGTTAAATTTCTTTATACTTATTGAAAAGCTCCCGCCCTTATGGTAAAAAGAGTCTGTATCGGGTTTTTTGTAATAAATGATTATTATTTCCCGTTTTTTAATTGATAAAGGAACGGATAATAATGGAGGATTTAATGAGATCTATTTATTATCAATCGCAGGTGCCCGGAGTATTTTTGTATTCATGCCGGCGTAACTGAATTTGCCAGAACTTCTCTATAGGTCCCTTTCGGGGCATGGATCACGAAACGGGCACCCTTTCCCGGTATACCGTTCTCACTGATACTGAGGTTGGTGATCGAAAGAATCTCCCTGCTTAAAAACAATCCAAATCCGGTATTCTTAAAATATTGCCTCCGGAAGATGTTCTCTTTCTCCTTTTGGGGTATTCCCTGACCGTTGTCTTCGAAGATCAGATCTATACCATCCGCGGTATGATCAATATGGATTCCTATGTCGGTCACGCCTTCACCATGACGGATTGAATTCTCAATCAGGTTATAAAATACTTTTTCAAAAAGAGGGTCGGCATATATCTCAATTGACGAGTGATCAACAGTAATATGGATATGCTGGAGGTCAAGGGATGCCATGGCAAGTGACACGGTCTCGGCTACATTGTACCACTCGGGATTATGGACACCAATAGTCTGGTAATCACGGGTAAACAGGATCTGACTGCGTATCGTATTTGCCGCCCGCTCCTCTTTTTCAATATACAAGAGCATCCTGGGATCGTTTGTATTATGACGGGAAAGGTCAATATAACCAAGAAGGGCAGACAACTGGTTGAGTATATCGTGCCGGGTTATATTGTTGAGCAGGTTGAGTTTTTTATTTGCCAGCGTGAGCGATTCCTGTGCCTTCTTATGTTCAGTTATATCAACAAGAGTACAGATAATGTCGGATACATCAGATACAGTCGCAGAAACGAGTGCCCATCGAGTACTTCCATCCCAGGTCCGGAAACGGACTTCGATATCCCCTATCCTTCGCTGGTCATTAATACTTGCTAAAATGCTCTCAAGTTCCGCTTTATCAGGGATAATCTCAGGAAGTGCTGTTTTCAATAATTCAGCCTGTCCATACCGGATAAAATAAGAAAATTTCTGGTTTGCGTCCTTCAGTTTTAAGGACACTTTATCGAAACAGAATACTCCTGCCTGTGAATTGTCATATGCTCCGGTACTCCTTTGCCCTTCCTTGAGGTATACCTGGGAATAAATGGAAATAAGGACACCTAATGAGACGAAAACGTAAAACCAGATGGTTGCCAGCGTATACTGCCTGGTATCGGGTAATCCGATGAAAAAGACCAGACCTAAGTATAACCATCCAACGAGGACTGTTGCATAGACGCTCAGCTTCGGGTGCGAAAAAGCGATGAGGACAACCGGGATCAGGTATATGTAGGGAAAAACATCAAAAATCCCGCTTTTAAGGCTTATGTATGTTATACCTGCTGTAGCAATGAGGCTCACCACAATGCAAATGTCATAAAATAATTGTTTTTTTGGCGAAATCGGTCGCATAGGATATCAACACCGGCAAAATCATCACTTTGGATGAGATATATCTGTAATTAACAGAGGTGATCCTGCGTAATAAATGTATAGAAACCGATTTGGAATCATGAGGGGTTGATCACATAAAACAATTTTCTCCTGGCAGACGACCTGACATACGAAGTTATCAGGACATAAGATGTTCATCAAAAAAAAATAGCAAAACCGTTATTGTTCGTTAATCTCTTTTATAAAAGTCACCTGAGTTATCAAAAATGCATATACTACGAGTATAACATTCCCTGCCGTTGCCGCGCTCTTGTAGTTACCGGATATACCTGGTCAGCAGATCCAGAGCTTCCAGTTCCCTCTTACCACCGCACTTCCGCACAATACCTTCATGATATTTAATCAGGTCAATGAGGCGTGGATCCCTGGTTATCTGATAGCGAGTCGCATGCACGGTTGCATCAATAATGCTGTTGAAGCCACGATTCACCGGATGCTCCGCAACTTCTTCGATAATCTCTTTTACCAGCGAAAGGCGTATTATCATTGCTTCACTTGTCCTGCGCTCGATTATAGCTGTGAATGCTGCCCAGGCGTCTGCTTCGGCAAGCCTGTACATCGTCTTTCCGGCTACCGGCTCCTCAATAAAAGAATTTCTGGGCAGATCTTCAAATGCAGTTCTGACGTAGAGAAGTGGATCATGCACAAAATTGGCGACGACCCATCCGTCCCGCTCAACATTTTCTGCAGTATGACTACCCAAAAAGAGCACTATGCTGGTTTTTCCTTCCCGGTGATGGATGCCAATGGGTGCTGCATTGAATACTGTTGTCGCAATCACCTCATTTATCCCGCCTTTTATAAGTCCCACTGCCATCCCTCGCCGAGTGCAATAAAAATTGAAGCGATAATTATGTCAGCAGTCGAACCCGGGTTTATATCACTTTCAATACATTCGGAATCAAACTCCTCTAAAGAGCGCTTGTTGTCAAGAACCTCCCGTGCTTTATACATAGTTTCGAGTGCAGTCGCATTACCATGTTTTTTGATGATGAATGTATCCGGTTCAGATGCAAGGAGAGTAAGGAAAGTACTGACAATTGCCTGTCTGCCCGGCCCAAATTGTTTAACAAGATCAGCTCCATGTCTTGTAAGAGGGAATCCGGTCACCCATTCCCGTGCCACCATGTCATTTGCCGCTGAATGCCTCATTATATCCAGAAGTGTCAAATCCCTGTTTCTGATAGTCGTGAGTGTATGTGGATCATTCACATCCAGCTCATCCGTATCATGCATCTTCACTCTTGTCATTGCAAAAGCCTTATAGAATGCAATAGCATCCGATACATCGGTCTTTTCTATTGCAGTCAGTGCACCTGGAATACCTTTGCCATAAATAAGAGGAATTAGGAGAATAAATGCGCCAAAATGGGTATTACCCCCTTCATGGCAATTTGTGTCCCGGACTGCATGTTTGATGATCTCTCCTATGCGCCCTGCACCAGTCTCAGCTTCTTCCAGCGCCTTCCGTGCAAAAATTGTGGAAGCTAAAAAGTGTTCGAGCGTGGTATCAGGATAATCATGGCAACGGTCGACATTCCCAGGTTTTGGGTAGGCACAGACTTCCAGCATCATTGCAAGCTGCGCCCGCTCAACTGCGCTCATCAAAAGACATGTCATGGAACACACGGCTCATTATCGTTTCTGAGAGCTCGCGTTTCAGGCGCATATACTCTTTCTTTGATAGTCCCATCTGTTTGAGTGTCATGTCGCGAAACATACAGGGTGAAGACGTTTTACAGCACCAGGCAAGGCTGCCAAAACAGGTTTGTTTTCCGTCTTCAAGAGGGGTGCCTTTTACTGTATCCAGTTTCATCCGGATATATTCTTCTTTTGGCATCCCTATCCGGGAAAGTGTCGGGATGAGCGGGCACTCTTTGACCGGCATGCAGCAAAAGGTAAGTGCGCGGATGTCACCGCCCCGGCAGAGCTGTTTGGGAGAGTTATACCAGCCTTCCTCCAGAGCATAACGGGTAATTGCGGCATCCAGTCCGGATAATGTACGAATATCGGATTTTCTTGCCAGTGATACAATATCAGCGCCATGAGAAAACATCTCCCTCATCCTGTCAAACGTATTTATCGAATTATTGGCTATAAGCATCAGCGGGCAGCTGTTCCGGATCTGCCTGAGCTTTGCCAATCCAAAATCCATGAGGTCAATGTGCAGGATATCAGCCCCTGACTCCCACAGTTTTCTGGCAAGCAGACGGTCATCGGACGCAACACCGGCACGGAATTTTACCGACACAGTAACTCCTTCAGCCTTGAGCGCCCTGACAACAGCCATTAATTCTGCAGGTTTTTCCAGATAATGTTCTCCACAACCTGCCGCAATCATGGCCGGTTGCCGGCAATGGGCATCGATTTCGTATATGACACTCTCACCCAGCGATCCCGCCATGTTTCTGAAAGATTCGGGTGTGCTGCCACGGAGGTTGAGTCCCAGTACAACAGAACTCTTTTCCAGGAGGGCCATCTGTTTTTTGAGTTCATCTGCCGGATCATCGTATAAAAATTCCTTACGATTACCATCAGCTGCTATTGCTTTTGCCGCATCCATGGTGAGTTTATCAATGGCATAACCTCCGATAAATGCAACACCGATATGTTCGGCGCGTTCAAGAACATAGGCCGCGTCAACAATCCCTGCCATGGATGCAATAGCAATAGGTGTCCTGACAATCCGGTTGTTTACAAGCAGCCCAAAGCGCTCGAAGGCATCCATCATAGATTCATATCTGTTGAGACTGATCAAACAAATTACTTTGCATTAGATTTGATGCACATACATGCAAAAGGCTAGCATTTTCAGATTTTATAAAACGTGTGTAATTATCAATTCGGAACAACAACAAAGACAGATCAGCAAAAGCAATTTCCCGTTTACCAAATCTCCGTTATTTCATAAAGGAAAAGAATCCCGTGCTCAAAGTTACTTTACGACAACATGCGTTTCGCAATTTATAAAAAACCATTTGGTAAGAATTTTTAATAGTAAAAGTAATACTATTTGTTATATGGGTAAGAAGGGAATGTTACTTGTAGGGCATGGAAGCACTATGCCATACAACAAAGAGCTTGTTGAAAAAACGGCATCATTGATTAAGTCGCATAACACGGATTTTGTTGTAAAATGCGGTTTTATGAATATGAATACACCAACAATCAGGGAATCACTCAATGAATTCCGGCATGAACCAATTGATGCGATAGTCGTTGTTCCCTTGTTTCTTGCAAAGGGTGTACATATCGAAAAAGATATTCCCGGAGAGATTGGGCTTGCGGAAGGCACAAAGAAGGGATTCTTTACCATGAACGGGAGGTCAATACCTCTTGTTTACGCAGATCCGATTGGCAGTGATCCGCTTCTTGCAGACCTTATGGTCAAAAACGCGACAAAAGCGCTTTCACTTCTTTAACCTTTTTTTATGCGCATCCTGGTTCTGGATACTATCCATGGAGGAAGGGCAATAGGTCAGGCTTTCACAGAACGGGGTGATATTGTTGATTGTGTGGATGTGTACCGTGGTGAAAGCACTGTTGATGTAAAGACTGCACTCACAAGGGACTATGATTTGATTGTTGCTCCGGTTCATCTGGATCCTGATCATCCTCTGTTAATATTCTCACAGGCGCCTGTTGTTTCCCACCATGAGGCAGTCCGACATCTCCTCAGTGGGGATCTGCTGCCCGAACCTATGATCGAGATCACAGGTGCACGGGGAAAGACGACAACTGCACACGCACTTGCTTTCCTGATGCCGGGAGATGGTATCCTTCACACATCAACCGGGACGTACCGGTTTCCGGAAAAGATACGGCTGTCACAGTCAAGTATCACACCAGCATCCCTGATCGCTGCAACAAGGATGGCACGGGAGATTGACGGGTGGCTGATTATTGAGGAATCTCTCGGCGTTACCGGAGCGGGCACACTTGCTATTATCACATCTGACAGCGATTATTTTTTTGCTGCCGGTAAAAAGTCTGCCCTTACGACCAAAATCGCATCGGTAAAACACTGTAACTGTCTTCTTCTTGCAAAAAATATTCAAGCTGATTTTCAAGGTCATGTTATCCACTTGGAAGACGTTGCCTCCTGCACAGACACTGAATGCTGCATAACACTGTCCGGAAAAACCTGCAGTTTCTCAAATCCTCTCCTTGCAGTTCCCGGATACCATACATCACTCGTTCTCGCTGCTGCTGCTGCAATGATACTGGGGATAAATCCTGAACCGCTATCCTCATTCAGCGCGCTCCCGGGAAGGATGTCCGTGTCATATGAGAAAGACCTGCTGATCATAGATAATGCAAACAGCGGATCCAATGTTACTTCCGCAGTTGAAGCGGCACAGTATGCCAGGAGCAAAACCGGCAATGAGCCAGTCACTCTTGTTATCGGGCAGGAGGAAGGTGACGGAGCCGTTTGCGAAGGATTTGCTTTCGAGCAGATCCAGGCCGCAATCGATCAGATTCGTCCCGCGAATGTCATCTGGGTAGGAACTCACCCCGGCCCTAAAACCCGGGGATATGATCAGCTTGTTCCGCTCATATCTGCATATGCTGACACACTAAGGGAAGCTTATGACACTGCACTTCGTATTACCGTTAAAGGATCCATCGTTCTATCCGTTAAAACATGGAGATAACTGATTAATCATGAAATATATGCACCCTCGCCCCAGCTCAATTGTTGCTGCACTCTATACAGCGCGTGATCTGACTGTCGACGTCGCAATCCTCCACGGCCCTTCCGGTTGTTCATTCAAACACGCAAGGCTGCTTGAGGAAGATGGCATGCGGGTACTTACAACATCGCTTGCTGATAACGAGTTCATTTTTGGCGGTCAGAAACCTCTTGAAGATGTTCTTCGCTATGCCGAAGATCAGTTCAACCCCCGGAGGATGGCGGTTATTGGTACCTGTGTCGCCATGATTATTGGCGAAGATCTCCAGTCAGCAATTGATAGTGCAGGGGTAACAACTCCCACTATTGCCGTCGATATTCATGCAGGTTACCTTGAGAATATCGCCGGTGTTCTCGCAACTCTTGAAGCTGCATGTGAAGCCGGATGGATTTCCGGAGAGGAACTCAACCGCCAGCGTTTCGTCATGGAGAAAGCTAATGAAGTAGAGCGGCTGAGAGGTGCGGCAAGCCAGGCGTATATTGAACCGTCACGGGGTGATCTGAAACATATAGCAGCACAGCGCCTGATAGAACTCTCGCGGAGTGGGAAAAAGGGTGCTGCAATCCTTAACGCAAAAAAAGAAACCGCATATATGTTCGCTGATGAACTGATCGCTCTTCATGACGTATGTCCGGATGCAGATATCACATATATCGCGAATCTGGAACAGCGGGGTCTGCCCAAGACCCGGCGGGATGCACAACGGATATACGATGAAATGGTGAATCGTGGTCTGGAAATCGAAGCAATAGGTGCTCTTGATGAGTATGGAGCCAATGGTGTGCTTCTTGGGAAGAGGCTGCAGGAAATTGCACCAGCATTTGCACTGATTGCAGGTGTCCCTCATGCAATACCTCCGGAATATACCAGGGGTATCGAATGCTTCTCTGTGACAAACGGCCCCCGCCAGGTTGGTCCGCTTCGTGCAATCGGACACCAGCACGTAATCGTAGAGATCGATCTCCATCCAAAGACACTGGGAGTGCGAGATATCGTAGAAAGCGAATTTGGTGCCATTCTGCGGAGTCTCGCATGAAACAAGTCCTTATATCCGGTGATCGTTCAGGAAGTGGAAAGACAAGTATCACGCTCGCACTTGCTGCACTTCTCGCCAGAGATAACCGAGTCCAGACATTCAAGGTTGGGATGGATTATATTGATCCCTCGTACCTTTCAGCAGTTTCCGGCCGCCCTTGCCGAAACCTTGACAGTTTCACGCTCTCGAACAACCAGATAAAGGATATTTTTCATTACGGATGTCGTGACGCCCAAATTGTACTGGTTGAAGGAGTACGCGGTTTATACGAAGGAGCGGAAGCACTTGCCGACAGCGGGAGTACAGCATCTATAGCAAAAATACTCGATCTCCCCGTTGTGCTTGTAGTTTCTGCACAGAGCATAACACGAAGTGCTGCCGCGCTCGTAAAAGGATTTCAGGAATTTGATCAGGATGTTGATATTACCGCAGTAATTCTCAATAATATAAAAGGTGGTTCTCACAGGGAAAAGGCTGTAACAGCCATTGAACATTATTGTGACGTGCCCGTTATCGGCGCTATTCCACGCATGGAAGAGATGCAGCTTGCCATGAGGCACTTGGGGCTCGTACCCTATCGGGAAGGAGCCGGGAGAGGTGATTTTGATAGTCGTATTGCAGCCATCACAGATATAATTGGTCAGTATGTGGACCTTAATCAGCTTTTGGGAACAATGAAAGATGTCCCGGATACTCCTGTGCAGAAAACGCTCTTTGATACTGCCATTGATAGGGATGTCAGGATTGGTGTCGCATTTGATGAGGCATTCAATTTTTATTATACCGATCTGTTTGATATTCTTCATTCCGCCGGTGCGGAGTATGTACAGTTCAGTCCCGTGCATGACCGTCTCCCTCAAGCGGATGGTTACATCATCGGGGGTGGTTATCCGGAACTTTTTGTTGAGGAGCTTGAAGCCAACGATCGGATGCGTGAAGCGATACGGGAGGTTTCACGTAATAGCTTGCCAATATACGCGGAATGTGGCGGGCTCATGTATCTTACCGATCATATGAACATAAAAAAAGACTGGCAGGGTGCCCCGACAGATCAATCGTATGAGATGTGCAGGATTTTTTCCGGAGAGACACGGATGCCCTCAAGAAGAGTAGTCAGCTATGTTGAGGGCACAAGCACGAGCGATTCCCCTCTGGGGGCCGCAGTATTCCGGGGTCATGAATTTCATTATTCCGATGTCGAACTCTCTCCAGATACCAGATATGCATACCGGCTCTCCCGTGGAGTTGGCATTTATGATAATCTTGATGGTGCTGTTATTAACAATACTCTCGGGAGTTACACTCACCTGCATCCTGTAGCAAGTGCCGGGATGTTCCGGCATTTCATTGAACTGTGCCGGAAAAAAGCATAAAGGTTTTTTTGGATGTTTATGTACCAAGCTGAAATTTTTTTTAGAGAGATAAAAAGAAAAAACTACAAAACCCTGTACACCCCATGAAAAACTATGA
>JAJRBZ010000039.1 GCA_028679185.1 Methanoregula sp.
GAGCGGGTGGAAGTTCAAGACAATATATTTTTTCTTTAAGCGCCAGATGAAGTCCCGTAACAGGAGGAAGGATACGTTCAGGATATAGGCGCTGTATTTGATGTCGGATTTTTCACGGCCGTACCTTGACGGGTGAGGGACGTTGATAATCCTGAAGCTCTCAACATTGAGTTTCACCAAAATATCGTTACAATAGCCATATCTAGGGTATACTTTCGCCAGGCTGAGCTGCATGAGAGACCGGCTGGAGATTGCCGTGTACCCGTTCTGCGGGTCCATCATCTGCCAGTAGCCCGAGGCAATTTTTGTGAGCATGGTCAGGATGCTGTTACCGATAAACCGCCAGGTGCTCATTCCGGCACGGTACAAAGGATTGGCGATCCGGTTCCCCATGGTGTAATCGCATCTCCTGTCAATGATGGGGTCGAGGAGTTCGGTGAGAAATGCCGGGTCCATCTGGTTGTCGCCGGCCATTACAGCTACAATATCCATACCCTCTTCAAGCGCCTGAGTGTACCCGGTGACTATAGCAGCACCGACTCCCTGGTTCACGTCATGGCGAAGGGGGACGATGGACGTGTCATGCTTTGCATAATAATCAATAACCTGCTGTGTCCTGTCAGTCGAACCATCATTCACTGCATAGATCCGTGCAACAAATTCCGGTATCCCGGCAAAGGTATCCCCGATCAGCTGCTCCTCGTTGTATGCCGGTACGACTACCCCTATAAGCTTGTCCCGGTAGCGCGGTGTGTCATCGCCGATGGCTGATGACAATTCATACCGGGGCTTGACCGGGATCTCCTGTAAGGCCAGCCCTTTTCTTGCAAACAGAGTCACCATGGCCGGTTCGAACTGATCGGAGTCGGGCAGGAGGTCGAGCAGGCACACAGCCCTGACGCTCAGCGCCCGGAGGGGTGAGCCGGGATCGGAGTTGTAAAACACCGGGCAGGCTTGAGGTGGGGCGTGATTGTTACCGGTTGCATCAAACAGGTACGGCGGGATCCCTTTTCTTGTAAGAAGATACCGAGACCCGATGACAAGGTCCGCTTCACCGGCAAGAACAGGCGCTGCAAGCCGCGGGATATCGCGGATGAAGTGGCTGCCGGTGATATCAAGGAATACAACAACTGTGCAGTCAAAGCCGAGTGCATGCTTGCAGCCGCTCAGGATGGCATTCACCCGGCCGCCGGTATATCCGGCGGGAACAACCGCCGCCCCCGCGTCCTGTGCGACATCAACCGTCCGGTCATGCGAGGTGTCATCCACCACAATGACATGGCCTGCATACTGGCGGGCGAGGAGGACAAGGCTGCCTATGATAAGTTCGTTGTTATGCGTCGGGATTACAACGGCGATCCGGGATGGGGTCTGTTGCAGGATAGTCCCGTTATCCGGTACACTATGAGAGCTCCGCAGACGCCCCGTCTCCTCATGATGAGAGGGAACCGGATCTGGCATAATGTCGGTCATAACGGGAAAGAAAAATCAACCTTCACTGGCTCCGTGATAGACAATGATACTACTCCTATTATCAACAATATACTTTGGTTTGCAGGTAATAATCGTTCATATTTCTACCTGATAATTATGTGCAAGGCACCGGTGTCGTGCATTTTTTCTTATGGTATTGTAGCACACAACAAGGATGCGATCCGGATCATGTGATGTGCCTTACTACCCGAAGGCCATCTGGGGAAATCTACGCTACCTGATGGAAGGATTCTAAAGACATCGTAACGACTGTCCGCAGGGTCGCATGACAATACGCATACTGCCGGAGTAAACCGGCAACAAAAATCACAGGCAGGATGCCGAAAGAATAAAAACGGAAACAGGTATACATACATGATATATAATGTTACATGGTGCGGCATGACACAAAACCCGAAACAAAAGACAAAAAAAAGTCCTATGAAGATAATCCCGCTGCTTGCCCTTTTGATTGCCGCAGGCTGTATTCTGGCTTCAGGGTGTGTAGCCCAGACAAAAAAAGAAACCGTGAACGGGACTGCCTCTCCCACCAGCACGTTTACCCCGTTTACCAATACAACGACAGTTCCTAATTCGAATATGACCAATGTTACCAATGCAACCAATGTCACGAAAATGAAAGGACCGCTGCGGGTATCCATCAGCGGCTATCCTGCTGATCTGCCCCTTAAGATCGACAATGACACTGTCGGTATCGTCAGCAGGGAAAAACCCCTTGACCTGATGCTTGACGAAGGGTTCCATTCCGTTATAGTCTGTGTCGGGAAGATTTGTGAGCAGGAGAATGTCACTATTTTCTTTGCAAAAAAAACCTATGTTGATTTCGGGGAACGCCTGCGAAGGGATGTGGAATTTCCGGAACCTACAGCACGGATTGTTGAATTTTACAGGAGCGGCGATGCAGTTTTCGTGAGCGTGGAGTTTATCAACCCTTCGCTCAAAGACCTCATCATGTCTGCAGAGGTCAGTTGCGGGTATTCCTACATTGATGACCGGACCGATATCAAAATGGGAGATTCTGTGCATGGTAAGGTAACAGAATATGTGGATGCAGGTGATCGTGTAACCTCAACGGTGGACCTCTATTTTGCCAGCGGTCACAGCTATAGTTATGATCCCCCGACAATCATAGATATGACATTTAAATAATTTTCCGTAAGGACGAAACGGTCTTTTTTTTAATAGCGTTCTCCTTCCGGCGACCACATATTGCGGGTGATCAGGCCCGATAATATCCAACAACTAAAAAAACTCACTCCAGTGATTAAAGGAGTGGAACGTGCCTGTCCGCCCCTCTGTCGATCCTGCGCGATTGCTATGGTGGCGTAATACCTGTTCAGATAGGCACTCACTTTATAGTATCTGGTCGTGAGATCAGGATTACCATAATGTTGCCGGTATGGTTTCCGGTATGAAAATAAAATTCCCGTCCCAAAAATTCCCGATTTTGTCTCTTCTGTCAGGATGCATCATCAGAATCCGGGTGCTGAATTTTCTATCAGGGATACTGTTGAGTAATAATCTTCTCTCTCTCTTTCCGGTATGACCTGCTTATTTTGGGTGCAGATCCGTGCCTTTTTTGATACTGTATACGAATGAATAAAAACCTTAACAACGAAATCTGTTTTCTCAAAAACTCCTGGTCATTATGATCGTTGAGCATATTATCTACTCCACCGCAATCGCAATCCTTGTCGGAATGCTCTATTACAAATATGCCGGAAGGGATTATTCATGGATAATCATTCTGTGTGCCTGGGCTCCGGATGTTGACGGGATCACAAATACCGTCCTGAAAAACTTTGGATTTACCTTACTTTTTAAGGGGCATGCCATTTCCCACGGAACATTCCATAATATTGCAGCAATGGTTATTTTTGGTATAATTGTGGCATTTTTACTCCACCCGTTCGGTATACGATTTTTGGACTCATTGTTTTTTGCCACCATCGGCTTCGGTGCTCATCTGTTTGAAGATGCATTAGTGTATAAACTAGGGTACCCTTTCCTCTGGCCGTTATCATCCAGAGATCTCGGGTGGGGTCTCCTTCCGAATATCGTGTCCGAGGAAAATTATTTCAGGAATTTTTTGGGCATTGCAAATTTTGATGTGCTGGTTATCGGGGTATTGTTTTTACTTGCCGCAATCCTTATCCGGACATATTTTGAAGGATACACGTGGATCAGATGGTATATACCGGATAAAGTGTATCGGGAATTATTCGGATCCTGAACGGGATTTCATTGGGACGGGCATATCTTACAAACAAGTTTTCTTCAGGAACCGGCAATAACCAGACCCGTTTACCCACTATCCTTTCTTTGTCAGTACCAGTAGAGCCAGTAAAAAAGAACCGGCAAGTGTGATAAGTGAAGGTGGGCTCTGTGTTGCGGTGGGGATGACAGACCAGGTCGTGGGAATTTCAGTGATGGTTGCCGGGATCGTCCCCATAGGGAGTGTTGTGGATACCGGAACCTGTGTCCCGACCGTGGTAAGTACCGATTGAACGGCTGGTGTGGTACCGGACGGGGAGGTTGAGGTCACCGGCTGTGGCCGGGATGATGCACCGGAAGTGAAGGCATAGATAGTATGGTCGCTGGCCGCAACAATGGTAGAACCGTCAGAACTCATGGCAATATAGCGGATATATTCTTTTCCAGTCCAGGAATCTGTCAGCTCCCCTCTGGCGTTCAGGAACAGGATCCTGCCGTCAGCGGTACCGGCTGCTATCGTGGCCCCGTTGTCAGAGAGTGCCGTACAGGTTATCCCGGAAGCCTGCCGGTGTTCAGGATTGGCAGCATACGTCCAGGAAAGGTTACCATTTGCATTCAACGCGGCGATATTGCCGGTTTCTGTCCCGGCAATAATGGCTGAAGCCGCAGGATTCATCGACAGGCTCGTCACGTATCCTGTTACCTGTCCCTTCCAGAGTTCCGTCCCGTTATAGGAGTTCACGCAGCGGATCGCCTGCCCGTCATTGAAAATAACAAACGTGCCGTTTAATGACAGGAGCGCCGTGTGGGGTGCCGAGAATGTGGTCAGGGCAGCAGTATGTGTCAGCAGACCGGCAAGCGTGTAGGAATGTACTTCTGACTGCGAGATGCCCACAATCCTACTGCCGTCGGGAGAAACTTTGACCATGTGATCTATCCCGTA
>JAJRBZ010000040.1 GCA_028679185.1 Methanoregula sp.
AGTTGGTGTAGGCGAAGGAGTTGGTGTAGGCGAAGGAGTTGGTGTAGGCGAAGGAGTTGGTGTTGGAGTCGATCCTATGACCGTGAACCCACCTGCAAGCGTACCAAATGATCCATCCGGGTTGGTTACAACGACATTGTACAGTCCGGGCACTGCGCCGGTCAGGTTAAACGTACCCGTAATTTTCGTGGGAGCGACTGTATGCACATCTGTTGCGGTGATCGTCCCTGTGTCTACGATCTCCAGAGCATTACTGTCATAACTTGCCACATATGCGTGGCTGCCTGACACATAAACATTGACCGGCCAAGTCAGAAGGGCACCCCCGCTGCCGTTTGCAATGCTGCTCTTGTGAACCGGGACTCCGGGATCTGTTACATCTACGATTTCAAGTGTATTGTCGCTGGGACTTGCAACATAGGCATAGTTGCCAAACACGAAGATGCTTTGCGCATCATTCAGGAAAGGTGCAACACCCCCTCCATCATCCAGGTTGCCTATATGAATCGGGTTTGCGGGGTCTGTAACATTCACGATTTCGAGTGCATTGTCTCCTGCACTTGTCATATATGCATAGTTTCCGGAGACGTAGATGCCATACGGGCGACTCAGACAGGGAGCAACGCCCCCGCCATCCGCCAGATATCCCGCATGAACCGGGTTTGCGGGGTCTGCAACATTAACGATTTCAAGAGCGTTGCTGCCTGAACTTGCCACATAGGCATAGGTCCCGGACACAAAGACGCTGACAGGATGGTTCAGGAGCGCACCGCCGCTGCCGTTAACAATGCTTCCCGTATGAACCGGGTTTGCGGGGTCTGCAACATTAACGATTTCGAGAGCGTTGCTGCCATAACTCGCCACGTAGGCATAGGTGCCTGACACGAAAACGCCTTGTGGGTTGTTCAGGAAAGGAGTGCCTCCCCCTCCGTCTGCCAAGCTTGCCGTATGAATCGGGTTTGCGGGGTCTGCAACATTAACGATTTCGAGAGCGTTGCTGCCATAACTCGCCACGTAGGCATAGGTACCTGACACGAAAACGCCTTGTGGGTTGTTCAGGAAAGGAGTGCCACCCCCACCGTCTGCCAAGATTCCCGTATGAATCGGGTTTGCGGGGTCTGCAACATTAACGATTTCGAGAGCGTTGCTGCCGGAACTTGCCACATAGGCATAGGTCCCGGACACAAAGACACGGACAGGATAATTGAGGAGTGCATTGCCGCTGCCATTTACTATACTGCCCGAATGAACCGGAATGAGATTCACGGGAGTCAGCATCACAGTTGCATTCGGCAGGAAGTTGGTGCCGGTGAGATCCGTGATCGGGACAGTGGATGTATTGAATCCGGTTGCAGGTGTGATGTTGGTCACAATCGGTGATCCAGCCGCAGCAGAAGGACCAACCATGCCTGCAAGGGCAAGCAGCACAATCAGGAGGGCAGGAATATACCGGGGTGGGGAAAAACGACCTGAATGTGGGCGATCCCAGACAGGATAATGGGAGTGATTTTCGGACATCGTATTAAAATATATTTTCACGTTAAAAGCGATATATATTACTACCGTTCAGGAGTATTTGGAGCAGCTTTTTTTCGCATATTTGCTCAAAACAAGGGTATTGTGTTTTTCAGAAGGTCCCGGACTGATCAGCATCCAGCCGATCCCTGCTCGCAGGGAATACATCCGGAGCAGGTAGTTGTGGCCGGAATGAGGAATGCAGGGTTAACAGGAGTGTGGGAACAAAAAATCAGTATATTTCTCGTGAAGAACGGGCCTGGGGGGATTCGAACCCCCGACATCCGGGTTAGAAGCCCGGCGCTATGTCCAAGCTAAGCCACAAGCCCATATATCGCCAATAAGATTCGCGTTCTGTGATAATTAATCTGTGTCATTGCACAACAGGATTATTCCATGAGGTAAAACAAATGATGTCGTGGAAAAAACGACTGCATAACATCGAGTATAGCGGTAATCTCTTTTTTATTATATGAACCAGAAGTATGTATAAATTATATATGGTACATCCTGCAATTTCTCTCTGTTCAATCGCAATGATGGAAGTAATACAATGAAAACACCATTATTTATGCTATATATGATAGGAATTATCCTCCTGCTCACAATAACAGTACCTGTTGCAGCTGAGATGTCAACGATTACAAGCATTAGCCCGTCAGTGGGTCTCACTGGAACCATCACCACTGTTACGATAACCGGGACAAACTTTAATACGAGCTCCGTGAATGTCAGGCTCATGAAGGATAACGTCAATATTACTGCAACGTCGATTATATCCCATAGTAGCACATCAATTAAATGTAAATTTTCCATTGACTCCGATGAAACCATAGGAACCTGGGATGTCGTTGTTGTCAATAAAGATCTCTCGGAAGTTGTGGATGAGGGTGCGTTTACCATCGGAAAGACGATGACACTGACCTCAGTATCTCCCGAAAGTGCAAAAACCAACGATAATGATGTTACCGTTACTGTTGTGGGTACCGGTTTATCTGAAGTTGAAAATATGTACTTGTATAATGTGGACTATGACAATATCACGGCGGACATAATCTCCCAGACCTCAACAAAAGTTATAGGCACATTCGATCTTTATGATGCGGATATTGATAACTATGATATTTGTGTCGAGGATTCTGTTGGTACCATCAAATGCGGTCTGGATTTTGAAATTGTGACAGATGAAGTCGGTAGCATCGAAGTTGTATCGAGCCCCTCCGGTGCAAAGATCTATGTGGATTCAGCTTACACGGGAACAACGCCCTATACCATAGAGGATGTCTCAATCGGATCTCACAAGATCCTGATTTCGAAAACCGGATACGATGACTGGTCTAAATGGGTAACAGTCAAACTCGATTCAAAGACAACAGTGAACGCAGATCTCTATGCGATTCAGACTACCACGGTGCCGACGGTTGCTCCTACGACTGTAAAAACCCCTTTAAAAGCCAATACCGTAAAAGTACCGACTCCGTGGCCGACTGATACACCGACCCAGGCATCTTCTTTAGAGCCATTCGTGATACTCGTAGCGGTCGGCATGGGTTTTGTCATCCTCCGAAAACATTAACCGGAGAATTCTACAAAGAAATAAAAATAAAAAAAATTCTTCTCCGGATTTTTTACCTAACCTGCGTGATAACAGGATGATTTAAACACTTCCACAGATGTCGGCCCGAATAATCCCTCGCGATAGACTTGCCTCACGACTGATGACGCACAATATTTCACCTGTATGCGGGCTGACATCCGCTCCCGCTCCTCAAAGTACAGACCATGTGAGTACTCCACCAACCGTTTCATTGAAACAGCAGTAGCAAGGACTATGACACATATTCCATGATCACCCGGGTCTAAATCTTCGAGATCTACTGAGGTCATGAAGATATGGGACTCAGGACCCGGTTGTACTCCAACGATGCTAATGATATTATGCATGCTCTGCAGCTCGATGGTACGGGGTTTGCCCGACCTTAATTCCTTGATTATTTCAGGAGAGATTCCGGTTAACGCAGCACATTTCATGTTCCCTCACCCGTACATCGGAAGATCTTTTTTCGGGGATTGCTCGGCTGATTGTTGTACTTCATCAGAGATTTTTTGCATGCTCTGCTCGATCTCAACCGCTTGTTCGATCAGCGGCTGGACATCGAGTCCGAGATTGTACATCTTATTGAGAACCTCAATTGTAGCTGCTGACGCACGCGGATCAGGTGCATTCACGGTCTCTCCAAGAAGCCCGTATCCCGGAATGCCGCGGATCTTGCATTCCGTCAGGATACTGGACGCTATACCAGAAATACTACCAATGGGGAGGATCAGCGTATATTCCTGGATCCTCTGGAGTGCTTCTGTTGTTGTTGCAACACCAAACACCCGTTTTTCCGGTTCATTGGTGATAATTCCAGCGATTGTTACCACTTCTTTAGGTTTAAAAGCGGCTAGCCAATCGAGAAGACCGTTCGCGATCTCATAGCAGATCATCGGGTGTATGGGGATATCTGCAACGATTGCCGCGACGTCCTTTTTCAGGTAGATCCGAACGGGATCATTAATCACCCCTTTATTCATCATGGCAAGAGGCGGAAAAAACTTGGAGGTCATTGTTCCGATCAGATCGAATTCGAGCTGGTCTACCATATACTGGAGTGCAATGGTACCTACAAGGCCGCTGCCCGGAAAACCCATCAGGACTGCAGCGTTGTTATCCGGAACTGGCTTTGAATATATGTTAAGTTCTTTTTTCGGTTTTATCTCGACTATGTCATTATGTACAGTATCGAGCCGCGTAAGAATTTTATTACAACACTCTGGTGATTCGGCCGTCATTAGATTAACATACACCCACTACTAAAAAAGTATTATGCAAGAGTATCCCATAAAACGAGGGCTGGCAAAAGACCTTGATGTCCGGATCGTTGCCGAACTCAAAAACTGCTTCGGGGTTGACCCGGAGAAAATCGGGAAAGGATACAGGATATCGTTAGGGGCGCTCAAGCGCCTCGATGTATCTGTCGGAACCGGTGGAAAATCAATTATCATCGATACTGAATCTGACCTGACCGCAAGTGACGACGTCATCCTCGATACCAACAAGCGTTTCCGGCGATACCTCGATGCCATTACCGGATTTTCCACAAAAGAACGTGTCAAGCGGGCAAAAAGCGTTGGGGATGAGTAAAAGCGGTAAAAATAATGGTAACTTTTCCCATTGCGATTCCCGCATTACATTTTTTCTGATCAAAAACTGTATTCCCCTCCTTTTTCACATTCATGACCGGCCACCCTGCATCAGTTATTCCGCCAGATAACTACATACAGACCTGCTAAGGCGACGACAGCAAGAAATGGAGTCAGCGATGATTCCGGGGTGCCGGTTGTTTCAGGGAGTTTTGTCGTTATTGTTGATGGAACGGTCGTCGTCAGGGTCGTTTTGACCGGGACCGGTGTAGTGGTCGTACAAGGGCAGAGGGTTGTCTGGACTGGTGTTTCTTTATATGTCACTTCAGGGAATCCTACAAGATGATAACCGTACATGGTATGTTCATCTATAACAACTATCCGCGTACCATCCCCGCTGACTGCAAGCGACCGCGGCTGGATGACAGAATCTGTTTTTGTTTTTGCAAGCAGGTTTCCATCCTTATCCAGTGCATAGACAGTCCCGTCAAGGGCTCCGGCCACAATGACTGAGCCATCACGGGAAACCCCTACGCCATTGACCCACTCACCTGCAGGATACTTCCATCGTACCTGCCCCTCCTTGTTGAGAACCCAGACATTTCCATCCTGACTTCCCAGTACAATGGTTGAACAGTCATCAGAGCAGGCCATGTCGATAATGGCGTCCTTGGTTACCTCCTTCACCCAGTTCAGTGACCCGGTGGCCGTATAGGATGACACCCGTTTTTCTCCGGCCAGAATAAGGGTGGAACTATCAGCAGAGAACGCGATGAAAGAGTCAAGGTTTCCGAAGGTATTATTCTCCCAGATCAGGTTCATTTCCGGTGAAAAAACCTTCAGACTTTCTTCGGTAGAAACAACCACCAGAGATTGTGAGGGAGATATATCTATCCGTTTTACCTGATCGGTATCGTTGTCCACACCCAGGTTTTTACCATCAATTGTCCACGAACGCAGGTATCCCCTGTTGTCTGCGGCAATCACTAGGGAACCGTCGCCTGAAACAGCGACTGCACGGAAAGGACTTCCGGTAATCCTGTTCCAGATTTCAGTGCCGGTCTTGTTAATCTTGCGGACGTTATCATTGACTGCAGAGACAATATAATTTCCATCCGTGCTCATAGTCGCCACGGTTCCCGAAATGCCCCCCCAGCTGGTATCTCCATTCCATGAACGGACAAACAACTGATTGCCGCTGGCAAAAACCATTGAACCATCTGTGGATATCATCGCACCAGAAAATGTTGAGTCATCGGGGGGACGCTCCTGCCAGCTTGGTGCCAGCGTGACTGCTGTAACACTGCCGATTATACTGATCATGAGAAGAAATCCTGCAATAACCAGATTAATCCTGAATCGTTTGTTCATTATAATACCCTGAACAGAGTTTTATCCATCGGTATAACTTGTTTGTGGATGAGGATTCTTATATGATGTAGAATTTTGATTTATTTGACCAGAAAACCCGAACTGAAAGGCATTGCTGCCTTGCATCAGTGCGTTGCATTTATTCATATTCAATTGTGTTCCAGTCTAGAGAAAAGGAGAAAAAGGAGAAAATCACAAATGCCCTCATTTATGTGCAAAGACATCGGAATTGATTGCCCGTTTGAAGCGCATGGTACTACGAATCACGAACTCATGAGAAAATTTATCGACCATGCCGAACCCGCCCATAAAATGCACGTCCTGTCAGCAGATGTCATTTTTAAGGTGCAGAACGCGATTAAAAAATAAATTCCGGATAAAATCCCTCTTTTTAATGAGATGACATTTCACTCTGGATTGTATCATGAGCTACCCCAAACACAATCCAGAAAGGAAAATAAACCGATTAAAAATGGGATTATTCAAAAATAATCGCCGGCTTGAATGGCAACGCTGTAGCAGCTTTTACATGTTTGCCTGATTCAGCATCTGTGATGTGAACTAGTACTCCAAACTCTTTTTCCAGAAATTTCTTTGCTGCTTCGAAGACCTGCGCTTCGTTGATTGGCTCTCTTGCAAGGGATTCTACAACCTGCGGAGGCAGCCGGTGGATAAGTGTTGTGCACTGCTTTGCAGCGTCAGTTGCTTCCCTTCCCCGCCTGCGCATTGTGTCGTCTTTCATGATCTCCTTGATCACGGTGGTTCGATCGTGCGCGTTTGCGATTTGCAGGAAAATTTCGTGCTTCCATGCAGGTGCAACTGAAATAGTTATTGATTTTGGGGTGATTTGGATAAGTTTTTCAATCGATTCGATATCCTCAACCGTACGGGACAGAAGCTCTTCGGCCAGCTCTATCCTTGTATTAACCAGTCTCTTATCTGCAACAGGCCATGGTGAAAACGAAACGAGCCCTTCACCAGCTATTTTCTTCCAGAGGTGTTCTGCTGTGAACGGGATGAACGGGGCAAGGAGACGGATCCAGACTGAACAGAGGGTGTGCAAGTCACGGCTACCGTCGATGTTCTCCGGAAGCCGGCGGCGGTACCATTTAAGATCAGTATCAATTCCGAAATATGCCTCCTGTAAAGCCTGACGGGTCTGGAAGTTGGAAAGAGCTTCGGTAGTGCGCTCGATATGCGCCTGCAACCGGCTAAGTAACCAGCGATCGATATCATGCGGTTCACCGGCTGCATCTTTGGATTCAATTACCGTGTTGAAAAACCGTTCAATCTGTTTTTTTGTCGATACGACCAGTTCGTTTCTCCAGTCAAAGTCCTGCCAGGGTTCGGCACTGCCCATCAGGAACATGCGTACCGTGTCTGCACCAAAATCACGCACGGCATCCTCGAGCAGGAAGACGTTACCTTTTGAGGACGACATCTTTGCTCCGTTGAGGAGTCCCATACCGAAAACGACCATGCCCTGCGGGAGCTTATCTTTGGGGAATATTGCGACATGGTGGAAAAGCTGGAATGTGAGGTGGTTGGAAATCAGGTCTTTTGCAGAGAACCGGTAATTGTACGGATACCAGTAAAGGAATTCCACTCTCATCGAATCCAGTTTTTTCTTCTCGGGCAGATCGGCCGACTCTTTCCCGAGGAAGATGTAGTCGAATACTTCCGGAGTGAGAAGTTTTGGATCGATTTCACGGATTTTATGAGCGATTGTGTAATACGCCATATAAATTGTCGAATCCGAAAGTGGTTCTATAAGTTGTGTGGGATCCCAGGGGAATCGTGTACCAAGACCGACACGCCGGGTGCATGCCCAATCCTTGAGCCAGTCCACGGTACGTTCAAACTCAAGCCGGACTTCCGGAGGTACCAGCGCCATGTCTGAAAGATGGCTGCTGACCTGTTTTTTCCATTCAGGATCACTGTATTTTAAGAACCACTGGTCGTGCAGGATCTTGACTTTAACCCTGTTGCCGCATCGACAGACAACCGGACGGGTATCAAACTCGTACATGATCTTCGAGCCGTACTTCTCAATCATGAGTACTGCAACATCGTCACGTGCTACCCGGACTGGTTTTCCGCCATACTTTTCGAAGAGTCTGCCTTTGGAAAACTCAGCAGAATAAATCTCCTGAGTAAGTGCATCCATACGGTTGTCCATCTGGTGGGTGATACCCGCTCTCTCAACTGCGTCCTGTGCAGGAATACCCCCGTATCCTTCGACCCTGATTAAAGGTACAGGTTTGATATAGGCATATTTTCCTGCGTTCTGGAGATCGCGGAGCGCAATATAATCAAAAGGTGCATGGGCAGGCACACTCATAACGAGTCCGGTTGCCATGTCAGGATCAACAAAATCGGCAGGGAGAACAGGGACATTACCGCAGAGCGGGTGGCTTACCATTTTATCGATCAGATCCCGGCCGGCAATCTCTTCCTTTATCTCGACCGTATGGTCCTGCAATGCGAGCTTTTCTGCTGCTTCTTTTGAAATAATCCAGGCACTTCCATCCACCAGCGCTCTGACATAAGTAACGTTCGGGTTTGCCCATAGGTTAGTAACACCATAAATCGTTTCAGGACGGAGTGTTGCTGTGGGAATGAACGCATCACTATACTGGAACATTACAAGGGTGAACCTGATTACCTCAGCCGTATCCCCTTCGAGCAAGTCGTGATCACCAACTGGATTATCATCAACAGTACAGTAGCGGACCGGGTGGGCTCCTTTGATCACATGTCCGGCCTCATAAAGATGCTTCCACTGCCACTCAATGAACCTGCTGTAGGTCGGATCAACAGTTGTAAACCTGCGGCGCCAGTCAATCGAAATGCCGCAGGCAGTCATCACTCTCTGGTATTCGCTCGCGAAATGGCGGACAATAGTCAGCGGATCGGCAAATTCATCAAGGACATTCTGCGGGACTTTGTAGAGATCCCGGTAGAGGTTGATGGTCTTGGGATCCTTGTTTGCGATTCGCTTTGAAATACCGATAACCGGTGCTCCCGTGACATGAAATGCCATCGGGTAAAGAACCTGTTTCCCCCTCATCCGCCAGAACCGTGCGATTACATCGGGTACGATATATGTCCTGCCATGCCCGACATGCATCGCCCCGCTCGGATACGGGTAGGCAACGGTCAGGTAGCATTTCTCAAGCTTCGACGGGTTGGATTCGAAAGCATGCGTCCACTGCTCCTGTGCTTCTTTTTCAAATTCGCCCAGATCAAATGCGTTCAAACTATTTCACCTTCATGTATCAGGAAAAATGACCACTTTTTTGATTTATACCGGCCGTAGTTTAATGATCTCGCTGTTCTGGTGGCGCCGGATCATCTCCTGCGCTATGCTTGAGTTTTTCGCGAGGTGAATTTCTCCCATTTCGTTTACAGTCGCTGTGAACAGGTATTCCTTTCCTGCAAACACATCCACAATCTTTCCGCTCTGCTCAGGGGCAACAATAGTGAGCTGCTTTTTATCAGTCAGGATTTTAATGCCCCCGCCCAGATTGAGTTCAATATCGCTTTTCTGCGGTTGCATCTGCTGTCGTTCGAATTCAGAGCGGGGTTTGATATCAATGCCGATGCCAATTTTGTTTACAATGGCCGACACATTCTTGCCCCCCTTACCAATTGCAGCCGGTACATCCTTGTCATCAATATAAACAATGGCTTTTGTATCGCTGATCATCTGTACATCAACGAAGCCCTCAGTGTAACGCCCTATTTCCCGCTGGATATCTTTCTCCATCAGTTTCCAGCCAGGACGCTCTTCACTATCCTTTCTTTGACCCGAATCCGGAAGGGCAACAGGTGAACGGACGTTGCTGATAGATGCAACGGGAATTCCGACATTCTGGATCAAAGGCACCTGCGGGGCTTTTTTTGATGCATTTATCACTGCACTTATTGGCATAACAATAGTCTCACCATCATATCGGAAGACATCAATGACCAGTTCACCCGTTTCGTGATCGGTCACGATAGTTACCGGGCGGATGTGCATTTCATTTGCCATGCCTTCGGGGACTTTGATGGTGAAATCCACGTCATATATCTTTGTAATTACTCCCTGGCTGACAAAGATAATGGTGTTGACTATCTGTGAGAGAACTGAGAAGTCCACGCGGTCGGAAAAACGCTGGACTGCATCCTGCACACCATTGGCATGGATGACACCAATCATGCCAAGGCCGGCAAGTCGCATATCAGCAAAGACATTGAAATCCTCGTTTTTTCTCAGTTCGTCGAAGATGACATAGTCCGGCCTGACAAGCAGGAGCACATCTGCAGTGTTGGACATGCTGCCATCAAGCATAGTATACTGGGTTATCTGATCCGGCACCTGCAACTCTCTGGGTGCTTCCATGGTCTTAACGACAAAACCACTGTCAGAAAGGTAGGTTGCGACACTCTGAGCCAGTGTGGTCTTACCAGAACCGGGAGCCCCGACTATAATTAATCCTCGTTTCTCGCTGATGATCTTTTTTGTTATAAGATCAGATTTTGTATAGTCATTCAGGGTCACATCAACTATCGGGCGTACAGCCGTGATCTCCATGCCGTCCGAGAACGGGCGACGTGCGATTGCAATTCGCATTGAACCAATCTGGACAACGGTGATGCCCCGCTTCTCGACTTCAATGAATCCGTCTGGATCGCGTTTTGCCCGCTCGAGGATTTCCTGTGCAAGGGCGCGGAGCTCATACTCACTTGTCGGCTGATCACGGATCTTAACGAGTTTCATATCGTTAATGGTGCCCTTCTTTGCGCTCGGGCAGACCCGTTCCTTGAGGTATACCGCGATCGTGTGCTCATCGAAGAACTGGTCAATGCCGAGGGGAACGAAGTCGCTCACCTGGGCCTTTAAGTAGATGACGTCCAGTCCTTTTGCCCGTGCCACTTCGGCCTGAACGAAATCACTGGTAATGAACCGTGCCGAATTCTCAATCGCGATACTCCTTATCATCGCGTCGATTTCACCACCGCTTGCGAGCTTGACCTGCTCGAGCGATGGGCGAATACCGGAAAATTTGAGTTCTATCGTTTTTTCTTCCGCCATCTTGCAGAGCTGCTGCAGTTCGTTTAAGCCGGAAAATCCTATTTCACGCCCGTTATTTGCCTGGGCTTCCAGTTCTGCAATAACTGCTTCGGGAACGATTATTGTTGCGCCTTTGTATTCACCGGTTTTTATCATCGAGGTTATACGTCCATCGATAAGGACGCTCGTATCTGGTACAAGTATCATAAAATATTATTCCTCCCATATGGTATGCTCTGGTATACTATTCGCACCAACGATGGGTGATCGTTGATAGGGTACTTATTGGCATGTTAGTGTTTATAAGAGGTTCGAAGGGATGTAGGGTGGGAGAAGCCGGGGCAGGTTTCATCCGATGGAGAATACTTGATAATCCTGTGTTACAATCGTCAGGTTGCTTACTTCAGCACTGATCCCGATTTTTTGAACTTTTTGCCTCCTTCTGAAATTCGATATACGAATAGACGGTAGTATATACTGCAAATACAAGAACCGGCACCAGGATGAACCAGATGGCAAAATCCCGGAATAATAAACCTGCAAAGGAGATAATTCCGGCAATTTTGAACAATTTCCCGCCGACCTCGTGTGTTTTCTTCCAGACCGTTTTACTGCTTAATGTCCAGGGAGTGCGGATTCCTACAAACCAGTTCTGCTCTGCATGCTCAGTGAGAAATCCGATGTAAATGAATAGGATCCCGATAAGGATAGGTAATGTGAGGTTCGGGCTCACATGGTACCCGGTACTCCAGACAATGATCTGAATCTGTATAGCCAGCAGGAAGAGGACAAACAGGAGTATGAATCCCTCGTAGTAGTTCCTGAACTTCTCATAATTCTTTTTAAGTGGATCGATGCGGGGGATTACAACAAACAGGGCAACACAGGCAGTCATAATAAGGGGGATGAGACCCAGTCCCCAGAACTTCGACATGTATCCGTCAGCCTGGCCCGCAGCGTTCCAGTGTGAAACGACACGATCCGGAACAGTTGGATAAACAGCGACGGTGATAATGAAGGTAATAATGAGACCGGCAATAATTGCATACCGAATAAGTTTCATTTGTTGGTTATTAGGTATCGATCAAGTAAAAAAGGTTCTCCGGATTACTGGTATCAGGGTCCTGAACTGCAATAAATGGTGTGCTATCGTGTTGTTGGTCGTAACAACATAAAGTGCAGATTTTGATGATCATGATGAACCACCCCCTTTTTGTTCTGTGTCCTTTCGGGTCATTTATTTGCAGAGGATGGGATGGTTGAATATCAAGCGTATACCTATAATCCCCATAAACCCAATCTGGTTTAACAGACTACGGGATTCAAACGATGAATGTTACAATCGATCGCATGGCCTGCGTGAGCTGCGGTGCCTGCTGGAATACCTGCCCGGAATTATTTAACCAGAATCATTGTGATTCATTCTCCGAGATTATTGAGGAATACCAATTCAATGGCAACCTGGCTGAGGCAGTAATCCCGGATTGTCTTGGTTGTTGTGCACAGGAAGCAGCAGATCTCTGTCCTCTTCATATCATCCAAATCAGCTGATATTTCCTTATTTTTTCGTGTAGCAGCGTTCATAAGATAAAAGAGAGGCAGGTATCAGTGTCCCTTGTTCCCGTACACTTTTTCCGGGTCGAATACTTTTGTGCCTACCATTTCTCCTGAAAGTGTCCGGTAGAAGCAGGAGATATATCCCATATGGCAGGCAGCGCCCTTCTGCTCCACGAGGTAAATCAGGCAGTCCTCATCGCAATCCGTGAGGATTTGTAGCACTTTCTGGTAATGCCCGCTCTCTTCACCTTTCTTCCAGAGCTTCCTCCTGCTCCGGCTGAAGTAATGGGCATATCCTGTCTCCTGGGTGAGAATGACAGCTTCATCGTTTGCATACGCCATCATCAGTACTTCACGGCTCTTGGCATCCTGCACAATGACAGGAATCAGTCCATCCACAAATTTCAGGTTGAGCATGTTATCCGGCTCCAGCTATAACGTTCATTAACGCAAAGAGAATATCCCCAAAAACAAGGGCAGTAACCATCCCGGCTGTGATAGGGACAATAAATGGGACTGCATAAGAAATCCACACGGTGCCAGCATTCCTGTATACTGTGAGTTCCTTTTTAAATTTTTCAGGATATTCCCTGAGGTCTTTTGTGTAAACCCTGTCTCTGCCGGCATACATCCGCCTGATGGAATCCCAAAAGCCGATGAATTTTCGGCTTACCGTTCCATTCTTTTCTTCAAAATCCTCCATGATAAAACCCCATTCATCCTGGATTCTGTCACCCTGTACCGGGAATCCAAAGAACATATACATCAGCGGGGCCTTGTTCCCGCGGAACAAATTTATAATAAAAATACCGAGCGGTGCTGCCATGTTCATCAGAAGGGCATTGATGAGGACTGAAAATGAAAAGAAACCAAGGGCCGGATTACCAAGGATAGGCGTGAACGGGAACGTGGGAATACAAAATGAAATGAATATAAGTGCCCATGCATCTGCACCACCAAAGAGATGCATTCGTGCAAAAATATAGAACACCCCGCAAAATACTGCCAGGAGCAGTATTACAATGGCAGGAGATCCCCAGCCATATGGGCTTAACAGCATGAGCACCGAGGTAATCGAAAAAATCATAATTATCAGCACAAAATACCAGCGGTTGATGGTTTCCTGTATATTTGATTCTTCTATCCTGCGTTTTCGTCGGTCATTTTCTTCAGGTCTGCCTTTGTATTCCCTATATGAAATGTATCCCAGTATTCCGGTAAACATTGCGTACCAGGGAAACAGCTGGGCATTCGTCGATGGTGCAAAAACAAACCACGACAGCGCAGGGAGAATCAGTACGAGTGCAAGATAGTAAAAAATTGAGGATTTTTTGTAATAAAACGTGAGGCCAAGGGAATCCGTTCTTCCCCGACTGTCCAGATAATCTGCATAGAGAAAACAAGTAACAAGGGCAAGATAACCGGTGATGAGACTTAAACTGGCTGTTGTCTGCCACAGGACGTATCCGGTACAGATAATGCCCACTCCAAGCATAGGCAACCAATAGATAAACGGTACTTTGCGATCCCTGATATCAAGAAAAGAGGCATAGATAAGCGTGGCAAGGACTGCAACCGCAGAGATTACCATCGGGTAAAGAATTTCCATAAATCCGGTATACTCTTTTTCTTTTGAACACTTATGTATGGCGATAAAGTACCAGATCTTAAAATTTTTCCGCAAATGTAAAATACACATGTTACAAATAACTCCACTATAGTGAGATGAAAAAGAGCTCGTGGAATTCTCTTCATAAAGACTATACGCGACGAGATGAGTTTTAATGAAAATACAGGACCTGATAAAAAATATCCATAAAGGCTCAAAGCATCTGGGGACCTTCTCGCTCAATGAACTATTCCAGTTTGCCTCATCACGGAGCTTCAACGGGATTGCTGTAGCAAAAGAGAACGGGCGGGAATATTATCTTGCATTCATTGCCGGTGAGGCCGAAGGTGCCATCTATATCGATGAAAAGGGAACTGAGTATAGTGATAAGGCGGCAAAAATGATTTCCGGCAACGAAAAATTCGATTTCTATGAAATTACCCCGGATATTGTTGAAACTATTGTCATGAGATGCCGGATTTTTGAAAAGACTCATTTGAAAAAGAGTATCCCTAACGTAATCCACGACCTGCTGGAAAATATCATCAGGGGTTCAAAATTCGTTAACATGTTCACACTCCACGAACTGTTCCAGTTTGCCTCATCACAGAGATCCAATGGATTAGCGGCGGCAAAAGAGAATGAAAGGGAGTACTATCTTGCATTTATCGACGGAGAGGCCGAAGGTGCCATCTATATCGACGATAAGGGGTCATTATACAGCGATAAAGCGGTGCTGATGATTTCCGGCAACGAAAAATTCGAGTTTTATGACGTGAAACCGGATATTGTCGATGCTGTTGTTATGGGATCAAGGATTTTTGAAAAAACTCACTTAAAAAAGAGCGTACCGACTTTGATACCTGAAATCGGTAAGAAAAGCGAGGGTATGGGTGTGCTTACCCTGACAATCCAGAAGGACGGCATCCCTCAAAATGGTGTCAGTGTGTCTGTCCGAAGTGAAGGAAAGGTTTTGGGGAACGACATCACTACTGAGGAAGGAACTGCCAGTTTTAAACTGATGTATGGGAAATACAATTGTGTCGTCAAGGACCGTTCGCAGAATATTACTACATTTTATATAACATTTGATGATTCGCACTCAAAAATTCTCCTTGATCTTGATGCAAAAGTTCTCCTGGAAATTTAATACCATTTAACCTGTTTTTCCTTAAATTTACCACTAATACCTGAATGTGCTTACACTAAAATGGAGAAATCCTTTAAATCAGAGAATAACAGAATTTTCTTGCATGAAAATCGGGCGTGAAGATTTCGAGGCATTTATTAACGGTGAGAAAAGTATCACCCCCTATATAGAGACGGACCTGCTTGCAGGATCATATTCCGTTTTTGGGGTAAAGACCGCAAGCAACCCGAATTATCTCATAAAAGCCATCTACGAGATGTACGAATTGAACCTCAATAAGAAACTTGCGGTGAAAGCCGTACGCAATCTTTTCCGTTCGGTTGGTCTGGGGTCTGTCGGGCTTAATAATCTGTTAAAAAAACTGGGCATTGACCTGAAACCTTCAGAATTTCTCATGCTCGTATTTAAACTCCAGCACCAGCAGGGCTGGGGTGCCCCTTTTGAGCTTCTGGAGGCAACTGACAAGCGGATAATCCTCCGCACAAAACAGACATTTGAATCTCAGGTCATGAAGGACTGGAATATGCAGGTCTGTGGTATTCACCAGGGCTGGATTGAAGGTGTGCTGATGGCCGTAACCGGGATGAACTGGTTCTGCCTTGAGAGGACCTGCCATGCAAAAGGCGATGAATTCTGCGAGTTTGTTGCTGACCAGGCCGAATCCAGCTGGAAATTCAAGGCGGAAGCAATTGTGAAGGGAGAGTCCGCTATCACCGAATTTATCGAGCATAAACCCGTTGAAGGAACGATCAAACTGATCGATGATCCGGTTGTAATAATGCCCCGTTTTGTCTTCACCTCAATGATGAATTCGTTAAAAAAGACGATGGGCGAGATGCCGGCCGGGGGTGTCAATTACCGGGCGTACATGGATATGGGCAAGGAGAACGTTGAGCATTACAGGAAGATGGGCATCACAAAGCCTCACATTCTTGCAGACATGGCGTTTACCTTTTATTCGCAGATGGGCTGGTTCAGGATTATCAGTATGGAATGGAATGAAGCAAAAAAGGAAAAAACTATCACGCTTGAACATACAGTTGAATCCGAAGCGTTTGGGAATACGGGAAAAAATGTCTGCTATTGCACAGCCGGTCTTCTTGCCGGCATTGTTGAAGGATCCTTTGGGATAAAAGTGCAGGGTCGTGAAATCAGGTGCCGGTCCAAAGGCGACGAGCACTGCGTCTTTGCAATAACCAATAAACCAGAATAAACTGTTTTTTTAGTAAATTCCAACACCATTCTCATCACCAAAGTACCAAAAATGTATGCCTTTTATATCGCCAATACCCGCAATCCTGATTGTTGAAGATGGCGACATCATTACCATATTTTTCTGCTGATGCTCTAAAAAAAGGATTACCATGTCATTGGCGGGACATTTTCCGAAAGGATGTGATAATGAAATCCAAAGCACTGGAGCCTGATATCATAATGATGGACATCTCTTTATCAGGTGAAGTGTTACTGTACTCCCTGACAGAAAGTGCAGGTATACCTTCTGTTTTGGCTAAAAAAGGGATCATTAACCGGAGTGACGGGGAAATCCCCCTCACATCACTTTTTCTTGGAAAAAACGGCTTTTGTGAATCTTTCGATAAATCCTTCTTTCTGTTCCTTATCCTCTTCATCTTTATATCTGACACCAATAAGGCCGGAGGCAATACGGCGGATGGCTTTTGAAGCAGGGGATGTCGGATACTTGATAACCAGCGGCGTTCTTGCAGAAGCAGCACGACGTACATTGGTGTCTTCCGGTATGAACCCGATTACCTTAACCCCAAGCACTTTCTCCATCTTTTTAATCATGAGATCGGGATTGTCCTGATCGACCCGGTTGATAATTGAACCAAGAACATGACCCCCTACAAGTTCTGTAAGTATCCTTGTCTTGAGGGCATCTACAATGGAAGAGAGTTCAGGATTTACGACAAGGATAACTTCATCGGCAACTGCAAGAGGTACAATACCATCCTTGCTTATCCCGGCCGGGGCATCAATCAATAAAAATTCGCAGCGTTTGATAATCTCGCTCATCACGTCTCGTATCTTTTCCGGATCTGCCTGCTGAAACCCCTGGAGAGATATACCTGCAGGAATTACCTTGAGCCCTGCAGGACATTCATATATCGCATCATTGATATTGGCCTTGCCGGCAAGAATTTCATGAAGGGTCACCGGGGCATCCTGCAGGCCGAGAAGCAGGCCGACATTTGCCATACCGATATCAGCATCCATAAGAAAGGTTTCTTTACCGAGTTGAGCAAGCATCGTTCCGAGATTAACAGAAACAGTTGTCTTCCCAGTCCCACCTTTTCCGGAAGCGATTGTGTAAACCTTGACCATTGAACACCCTGTTATGTGAATATTTCTATTTGATTTATATAAGATTACCCAATTTTTCACTTTGCCGGATTATATCCAAAAGTTTAATATTGCCTGAGTATCCGCAGCAATTTTCTTTGATATATCTTCCGATACCGGATTTTTGGTTCTGATTATGCCAACAAGGGCAGATCCCTTGAGGTTCAGCTCAATAATCATGACACCGGAAATAATAGGCGTTTGAATGGGAGTTCGCATCTTACCATATGCAGCTGCATCTGTAAGTGCCTGTTCCCCACCGGAAGTGGCAACTACAAGTCCGTCAGAAGTAGCGATTGTACATATATCAAGAGAATATTTCCGGGTAAGCTGCAACAGATTCTGGGTGATATCAGTTTTTTTTTGAAGGATACTGTTTTCTTCTGATACAGGTGTCGGGGTAATTGGAACTGTGCGGGATTGCAATGCAGGGAGCATTCTTTGTATCAGTTTTTTTTCAGAGTGGTACTTCCGGGGCTGATAAGAAAAGTTACTGGTTTTGGATTTTTTTTGAAGATTTTGCTTTTTTTCACGGTTTTTTTTAATAGTATGCGCTGCAACTACAATAACTACAATGAAAATAATACCGATAACAATCAGGACAATACTATACTCGGACCATGATTCCAGCAAACTGGTCAAACGTATACCCTCTTCCTCCCGATGTCAGTCATTTGACAGGTGTTCAAGCTGAAGTTGTTTGATGATAGTCTTACATTCGCCACGAATTTTATCAGTGATTGAATCTATATCCATTGTTTCAAAAGTGTTGATATCCGCATCAAAACTATTGGAATCTGTATCTGTATGATATGTGTCCATATCCTCGGATTTCTTCTCCCCTTCCTGTCTTTTGGCATAAACCGGTAATTTTTGCGGGGCTGCTGCAGATTGCTTATACGTTGCTCTTCGGAACTGGATATCACTTATTATTTTTGGCAATTCCGAAGAATGTAACGTTTCTACAATACCAGACACATTAAATTCATTTGTTTCCATGAGGACTGGTTTTGGGTGGTTTTTGGTCATCGCAGCCTGTACCCGTGTTGCAGGAGCTAAAGGAGCATTTTTTATTGATTGCAGTTGTGGTTCAGGTTTTGCAAGTGTTTTTTCTGTTCGTATTCCTTTTCCGATCCGGCATGTCTTGTTGAATTCAAGGGAAAGCTGAATCTGTGCATTATCAAGAGTGGACAGTGCAGCATCCGCATACTCACTGGTAATTTTCAGCAGTTCATCCCATGCAGCATCGCCAAGAGCGTACTGGTATTGTGCAAGGATACTTTTGCCGGAATTAAAAACAACAGTACAGTTTCCAGCTTTACAGGAGATCGTACATATCCCGGAATATTTCATGTCCTGGAGTTCTTCAAGAAGTACCCCAACCGTCTTATGCCGTATGATATTTCGAAATGTACCCCTTGGGAGTTGCATTAAGATGTATTGTTATGGTTTCCTACATTATATTTACCTTTACTGGTTGGGCAATTGCGCACATTATGAAATTTTCAAGATATGAAGTTGCGATACTGCATCTTCCTTTAAGGGAAAGAAAAAACAGATGTAATAATTCGGATATTTTTCGAATTTACGCATTTCCATCACAAATATAAGAGAAAGACCAACATTTTAATAGCAAAAAAAAAGAAAGAATCATTTATCTGGTGATATGGAAATGCTGAAGCCGTTATTGGAGGAATTTCTTAAAATCGAAGGGGTATCAGCTGCGGTAGTTATAGGAAGAGATGGATTTGTTATTGAAAGTGCAGTATCCGGAAAAGTTGATATTGAAGCATTGGGTGCAATGGCTTCAACCGGTCTTGGCACGTCTGAAGCGATGGGAAATACGCTGGGAAAAGGCGAACTATCTCAGATGATTGTCGAACTGGCGAAAGGACCTATCATTCTCTCGCCACTTTCCGTTGACGAACTGATTGCCATTGTTGCAGATACTACAGCCAACATTGGACGGGTCAGATATGAATTAAAGAAAAACAAGGAACGGCTTGTTGCAGCCCTCTGATTAAATGTATAATCCTTATGAGATTACCTGCAGGAACTGTTGAGGGAACATTCACAAACCCTCAGAAAGAAGGTTTACTCCAGTATCTTATGAGTTTCCGTGGATTAGTCGAGATTGAAAGCCCTTCCGGTCATGGCTTCATTCTCGCTGACAGTGGAAAGATTGCCGGGGCATATTTTAATAACAATAACCAATTTTTTCGCGGGAACTCTGCACTTATACATATGCCGATAGATCCGACCGGCAGCTGGGAATCCCCGCAGACATTCAACGTGAGAAAATATACCGAACCGGAATACTCCCGTGCTGTTCAGATATCCCTTGAAGAAGGATTACTTACTAACGGGACTCAATCCCTCACGCTCACCACAGGTTTACATCTGATGATTGATGAGGCGTCAGATTTACCTGAAAGGGAATTACCCGAGCTTCTCGATGAAACAAAATTACAAAAGATTAAAAGTCTTACAGGAGTTATTGCAGTTGCTGCTTTTTTTGAAGGTTTTCCTCTTCAGTGGACAGGAGATGCGGATTTCGAGCATGTGGCTGCTTCTGCTGAAGATCTCATGCGTGCAGGGACTAAAATTGCCAAGGACCTGAAAATCGGCTCCCTTGACCAGTTGATCCTTGAAACTGATGAAAACAAATTCATTATTGCGCCGTGTGGAGATCTTTTCCTGTGTGTCTTTACGACTGCGGAAGCACATCTTGGTCTTATCCGGGTCGTAATAAAAAATATCCAATCAGAGATTTCAGAGTTATAAACTTGAGATTCAGCATTGGAGATTGATTTTATTAATAAAAATCGGATTTCTTGGCATTATTAAAATAGCAAGAGTATAAATATAGTTTAAGTACAAAAAAATTATTTAATATAGTTATAGCTCAAAGCGGGTGATGTCTGGATTGAACAAAGATGATGATGAAGCACTGGATGATGTAAATTCACTTATCGGTCTGATTAAGGGTACCAAAAAGAGTGAGGTGGCAAAAAAAGCAACAGAAACTGCAGATAACCAGAAAATCCCTTCCGCGGGGAATGAATCTCAATCGGGTATTGGGGATTTCGAGGCTCTAAGAAAAAAAATGGAAGTCTCAGACAATACGGATCCCCCCCTCTCCGTCCGGCAAACTGTATCCAGTCCGACAGCTGAGCCCGGGGATATTGAGTTTTCTGATGCAGCCACTCCATCCGACCTGCCCCAAAAAAAGCCCTATCATGAGATTGAAGTAAAAGATGTACGGGAGACGCTTGGTAAAATCCTTGCAAATTCGGGAAAAAACCAACCCCCGGTGTCCCAAGCAGGCCATGAAATACCTGAAAAGATACAAGAGATAGAGATTATCGATGAGGATCCCAAGGCTGGCGTCAGGGCAAAGTCCATAAAAAATGCAACTGTCTCCCCTCCGGCAGAAACTGAAATTGTGACTGATGCCGATAAAAAGATTATTAATGTTGACCAGATCTCCGATCTATCAGGTCTCATCCTTCCCAAAGGTGTATCCTTCAAAATAGACGAACTCAAACTGCACGGGCGTATCAGCGCGTTTGAAGGGACGGGGACCCTCCCTCCGGACTTCGATGAGATCTGGAAGAAAAATTTCTCCACTGCGGGTTTCAAGGATCTGGATATCGGGGCAGATATCGGACTGGAAAAGATAAAATCCAAGGCTGAACCTAAAAAATTCGGATTCACCTCACTTTTCAAAGCGATTCATACCACTATTGAAGAATATGATCCCAAACTACACGGTCCGCTGGTTGATATCACTTTCAGGCCCCAGCCAGGAATTGAAGAAGTAGAGATCTATCCGGTTAACCCCCCGTACGCTTATATCCGGATTGTCTACGATCACGCCACTCACGAATATACATATATTGTGCTTGAACCAATCATCACCGATCCAGAAAAAGAACTGTTAACAGAGTTGAAGGAACGCTTATTCGAAACACTCGATATCAATACAAAGGATATCTCAAAAGAGGAAGCAGGAATAAAGTTACGGGCTGCCGCTACCGATGTAATTCTTGATTTTGGTATCAAGCTCAATCCGGTGCAGCGGGAAACAATCCTGTACAATATGCACAAGGAGTTCCTCGGAGACGGGCTTATCGATGCTATTATGCATGATAAATATATCGAGGATATTTCATGTGACGGTGTGCACACAGCACTCTTCGTATACCATTCAAATTACGAGTCAATGAAAACCACACTTTCATATACCAATGCTGAAGAGCTTGACTCATTTGTCACAAAACTTGCCCAGCGTTCCGGTAAATATATCTCAATTGCTCAACCGATTCTTGACTCAACCATGCAGGATGGATCGCGTATCCAGATGACGCTTGGCCAGGAAGTAACCGCTCACGGTTCCACATTTACTATCCGTAAATTCAAGGATGAACCAATTACACCCACCGATCTTATTGAATGGCGTACGTTCGCTCCGCTTTCAATAGCATACATCTGGCTCTGCGTCGAGAATGGTAAATCTGCAATATTTGCCGGTGGGACCGCATCGGGAAAGACTACAGCTCTCAATGCTATATCATTGTTTATTCCCCCGTTATCCAAAATTGTCTCCCTTGAAGATACCCGTGAATTAAAACTCCCCCATCCAAACTGGATCCCAAGTATTACCAGGGACTCGTTTGACACGTCCGGCAGAGGTGAGATTAACATGTATGAGCTTCTGCGGGCTGCGATGCGACAGCGTCCGGAATATATCATTGTGGGAGAGGTTCGTGGCAAGGAATGCCAGACCCTGTTCCAGGCAATGAGCACCGGTCACACTACCTACTCTACAACCCACGCAGATTCAGTAGCAAGTGTCGTCCACCGTATCGAAAACCCGCCCATGGATGTACCGCGGAACATGCTTTCCGCGCTTGATTTTATCTGTGTCCAGGTCCAGGGGCGTGTTGGTGGCAAACGCATCAGGAGGAACAAGCAGATAGTTGAGATTCTGGATATTGATCCGAGAACCAATGAGCTGATCACCAACGAGGTCTTTAAGTGGCGGTCAGCGACAGATGAGATCACCTACTCAGGGAAGTCTTACCTGCTTGAAGAAATCATGGAGGCAAAGGGCTGGAGTGAGAACCGTATGCGCGAGGAACTGAAGCGCCGTCAGGAAGTACTTGAATGGATGCGCATCAAGAAGATCCGGCATTATAAGGATGTAGCTAAGATTCTCATCTCATATCATCGCGATCCTGAATCCGTCATCGAAAAAGTGAGGAAGGACCTGTATGAATAGTTTTGAACGTTTCTGTTTCAACCTCCTCGGGAAACGGATGAAGGCAAAACGGGAAGACTATGCAGCACTGAGAAACGACCTGATATCAGCACGGTTCAAGACACCGTTCGAGGTCTATCTCTCAACGGCATACATCTCTGCAATTCTTGTGGGGCTGTCAGGAGCCGTAGTGCTGGGAGTCATCAGCTGGGTTTTGGAAATTCCCAACATGATCAAGTACAAAGGAGAAGTTCCGGAGTTTCTGGTTGGACTTTCAGCACATACACTTCTTATCGGGACAGTAATTATAACGATTTTTTCCCTTCTCGTATTTGGCGGACTCACCTATCTGGTATTCATACTGTACCCGGGACTGGAAGCAGGTAACCGGCGCAGGAACATTGACGCAAGCCTTCCATATGCGATCAACTACATTACTTCAATGTCGACTGCCGGTATCACCCCGGCAGAAGTATTCCGGCTTCTGGGCAGCAGTTCTATTTATGGTCAGAGTGCTGTTGAGGCCCGGTATATTTCGCGGGAGATTGATATTTTCGGGAGAGACTTAATCGATTCCCTTCGCCTGGTTTCGTCAAGTACCCCAAGCAGACGCATGAAGGAATTTTTACAGGGAACCATAGCGAGTGTTGCGAGCGGGGGCAACATCACTGAATATTTCAGGACAAAAGCCGAGCAGTATGCACTGGAAAACCGGCAGACCCAGAAATTATTCTTAGAGACGCTGGCACTTGTCTCTGAGTCATACGTAACTGCGATGGTTGCAGGCACGCTGTTTTTAATTATCCTCCAATCGATTATGTCCGTGCTCGCCGGAGACAACAGACCGATGTTTCTCTATGCAGTCATCTACGTGATGATTCCGTTGGGGAGTATAATGTTTGTCATAATGATCAGTTCCATGACACCGGAGACCTGAAATGAGCTTCAAAGATCACTTCAAAAATATGATCAACCGTGGTGACAAAACACCACCTCCGCTCAAATCTGCCGAATTGAGCTCTGTAGAATCTGAAGTTGATGAGATCACCACGAGTCTTGAGCGTGAGCGACAGGCACAGCAAGGGATGGGAAAATTCTTAAAACACCCTCTTAAAGTTCTGACGGAAAAACCCGTCAACATCCTTATCCTCAGTTTACCTCTCGCTCTTATCGTGCTCATCGGCGGGTTTGTCATGATGGTGACATCAAACGGTATTCAGGTCCTTTTTACCTCAACTGTGATCGATGATTTTGTTATCTTTGCGATCCTGATTGCGGTTGTTCCCGTAGCGGTTCTTGATTTCAGTGAACAATGGCGTGTCAAGAACCTGGAAAATTCCCTTCCGAATTTCTTCCGTGATCTTGCAGGTATGAATGATTCCGGCATGACGCTTCCGAACGCGGTTCATATTGTTGCCGGGGCCGAATATTCGACCCTTACACCTCATATCAGAAAGCTCGATAACGATATGTCATGGGGTGCGGGATTTGTTGAAGCAATGTACCGTTTTGGCAAAGAGCTCGGTACCCCCCTTGCAGACCGGAGTGTTGATCTCATCGCAAAAGCAAGCAAGGCCGGTGGAGATATCAGTGAAGTGCTCAGGGCGGCTGCGAAAGACACCTTTGAAGTTGTAAACCTCGCCCAGGAACGGAGCAATAATATGTTGATCTATGTTATTATCGTGCTCGTTTCGTTTGCCGTATTCCTGTTTGTTATTGCGATCCTGGTTTCAACATTCCTGACAACGATGGCGACAGCGGGCGCATCTGCAACATCTGCAGGTGCCAGGGGGTTCATGGGACAAATAGATCTTTTTCTATACAAACGTCTGTTCTCCCATGCCGCAATGCTCCAGGGTATCTTCTCCGGACTTGTTGCAGGCCAGATGGGTGAGGGCCGGGTTCTTGCAGGTCTGAAATATTCTGCCATAATGCTGTTAATTGCCTGGATTACCTTCAGGTTCTTTATCTGATTTTTATTTTAATGTGAAGAGGAGGTATCTAGCCCCCTCCTCAATTTTTCTTCTTCGGCATGCTTTGGCGGCAGAAAAGGTAATAAAATCTAAAAAAATCCTTTATAAAAAAAGTTCAGGAAATATTTTCCGTGCTATAACCTTTCAGTGATAGCAGTTCTTTGACTCTGTCCCGGTGATTACCCTGTAACTCAATTGAGTTCCCTTTTACGGTACCCCCGCAGGCAAGTTTGCCTTTCATGTATTTTGAAAGATCTTCAAGATCGATATCGGTTGGATCAAGTCCTTCAATAACGGTAACTTCTTTTCCGTATCGGCGTTTGTTTACTTTGACATTGATCCTTTGCTGTTCTTTTGCTACCTCTTCACAGATACATAGTTCTTTAGGTAGTCCACACGTCGGGCAAATCCCACCAATCATTACATGTATTTTTACGGTTCTGGTTATTTATTACTTGGCATTGACTGAAGGAATAATGGACGTTTTTTACCCAAAAAGGGGGATATTTGGGGAGACATTGCCTGATCCTGTAAAAAAGAAGAGATGCTGTTTTTTATGATCCGAAAATCCACAGATTAGTACTGGCATGTCCCTGTTTGTTTTAGGTTCAGCATCCCATGTAGGAAAGAGTGTGACCGTTGCGGCACTATGTCGCTGCCTGGTCAGACGCGGGATCATGGTTGCACCCTTCAAATCCCAGAATATGAGCCTGAACTCTTATGTAACACCTGATGGAGGAGAGATCGGGATGGCTCAGGCGATGCAGGCTATAGCTGCAAAAGTGACGCCAAATTCTGACATGAATCCCATCCTTCTCAAACCGAAAGGTGATTGTATTTCGCAGGTTGTTCTTCACGGACATCCGTATAAGGATATACATATTGCAGAATATTACAGGGAAACACCGGAACTTTTAATAAAAGCGCTTGAATCGTTTGATCGGCTGGAAACAGCATACGGTCAGGTCGTAGTAGAGGGTGCAGGAGGTGCTGCAGAACTGAACCTTTACGACCGGGACATAGCAAATACCCAGCTTGCAAAAGCGCTTCGCATACCCATCATTCTTGTTGCCGATATTGAACGCGGAGGAGTATTTGCACAAATCTATGGCACAATAAAGCTCCTGCCGGCTGATATACGACTTCTTGTGAAAGGGATCATTATTAACAAGTTCCGGGGAGACCCTGCAATTTTTGCGCCCGGGGTAAAGATACTTGAGGAACTTTGCGGAGTAAAAGTGATGGGAATAGTCCCGTATTTCAATATCCCTCTTCCCAGCGAGGATTCGCTTTCTCTGGGGGATAAAAAAACCAAAAACGCTGAGGTCAGGATTGGGGTATTAAGACTGCCCAAAATTTCCAATTTCACGGATTTTGAATTACTTGAACAGCATGCTGCCGTAGACTATGTTTCATGCGGTGCATCACTGGATGTATACGACTGCGTGATCATACCCGGAACCAAGAACACTATTGATGATCTCAATGTTATTGTCAAAACCGGCACAGATCGCGAAATTCATTTGGCCAGAAGCCGCGGTATACCGATAATTGGGATTTGCGGGGGGTACCAGATGCTCGGAAAATCACTTGTTGATTCCGGTTTTGAATCTGATGCCGGCACGTATAACGGTCTGGGATTGCTTGATTGCGTCACAAGGTTTGCATCGTATGAAAAAAATACGTTTCAGGTCAGGCGGAATGCCTGTTCGGTCCCTCCCATCCTTTCGGCAATGGGCGAGGTCACCGGCTACGAGATTCACATGGGAGTTACTGATTCGGGCAGTAACCGAGAGGCCTTTGAGGGTGACGGCAGGGTTAATGCTGATGGTCTGGTCTTCGGTACCTACTTACATGGACTGTTTTTAAATCCGTCGGCTGTAAATGCCCTGCTCTCTTACCTGTATGCAAAAAAGGGAATACCATTTATACCGATACCGGCAGATAGAACCGATCCCTATGACGCGCTGGCAGATCTTTTTGAAGAATATGTTGATATGGACGCAGTAGTGGATCTGATGACTTGTTAAACTGTTAAAATCTCCCCAATAAAAAATCAACTGATAATACTTGTAATACTATGGAATCCCTCTCCCTGATGATCTGCGCATTTGACCGCTTCGGCCTGAGAAACGTTGACCCTCTCTGTTATCCGGCACTTTGTGCAGTAGGCAAGTGACGGGGACATTAAAAATCTCCCTTTCACTAAAAACTCACGGCAGTGAATGCAGAAACAGCAGTTTTCAACGGGCTCTTTTTTATCCTTTAAGCATTGCACGTTTCCTTTTTGCACCGGCAGAACCCGGTAATCCTCGTACGCCATATTCAATTGTATCCTGCACTGATCCAATGTACTCCTGCACATAATAAAAGGGGTGACAGCACCCAAAAACACTATGATTAAAATGATCCAGCACGAAAACTAGTTTATGAAAGTGTGCATAATGTGCGGGGGAGAAGGGACGAGGCTCCGTCCACTCACTTTCGAACGGCCAAAACCCTGTATTCCGATTGTCAACCGTCCCTCCATCAGTCACCTGGTTTCACACCTTTCGAACATGGGCTTCAGGGAAGTTGTGCTCACTCTTGGCTATATGGGTGATTCTATTGAGGAAGCACTCGGTGATGGCTCACTTTTTGGTGTTGATATAACCTATGTGCACGAGAAAACCAAGCTCGGAACGGCAGGGAGCGTGAAAAATGCCCAGCGATATCTCGATGGACAGGATTTTTTGGTAGTTGGCGGGGACCATGTTACCGATTTGAATGTTCTTGAGTTCTACCGTACTCACCAGAAAGGGAAGGCAACTGCAACAATCGGTCTGATCTCCATCGATGATCCCGGCGAATATGGTATTGCTGAAATCGATGTCAATTACGAGATTAAGCGATTCAAGGAAAAGCCTGCGCCCGGCGAAATCTTCTCAAACCTGGCAAGCACCGGAATGTACGTGTGCAGCCCGGAAATTTTCGACCATATACCTCAAGGGACAAAATATGATTTTGCCCGCGACCTCTTCCCGAAATTGATGGAGGAAAAGTATGTTCTCAAAGGATGGCTTGCCAGGGGTAACTGGACCGATGTGGGAAGCCCGCACTCCCTCCGCCAAGCAGAGCGCTGGAAGCTGCAGGAGATTGCGTTTACTGATATCTTCGGGAATTTGTCCATGCATGGGGCACAGGTCCAGGGTCCGGTCCAGCTGGGTGATTCGATTACGCTCGGAAAAAATACCAAGGTCATCGGTCCTGTAGCGATTGGCCCTGGAACAACAATTGGTGATAATGTATTGATTGGGCCATATACAAGCATTGGCGACAAATGTATTCTGAGGAATAATGTGAAGGTATTTTCCTCATCTCTCTACAACCGTGTCATTGTTGGAGCGAACAGCACAATCTCGGGATGCATTATGGATAACGACACGCATATTGGTGAACACTGCAGTATAGAAAATGATACTGTCATTGGTCCACGGGCGGTACTGCGAAACCGGGTTGTAGTACACTCAAAAACCCGTCTCTGGCCTGAAGTTGTCGTGACAGATGGAACTGTTGTAAAAGAGCATGTACTGAACGAAAAGTTTGACCTTCGGTACGAAGGGTCTTAAGTCCTTTCTACTCAGTAAAAAGGGTCCTGATTTCTTTTGGACTTTTTTTTTAAAATCCAGATTTATTAATCAGGCTGAAAAGAATCAGACCCGTCTGACCAGACGGTGAGTTATCGCAACAAGCGGGTGGCGGGCGTAATCAAGCACCTGGACATCATCCAGTGTTCTTAAATTCATCGCATATGCAGTCCGCTCCATACCCAGTTCAATATTTTCTTTAATTTCTATAATATATGCATCGAGTGCCATTATTCCAAGCCGTTTAGCAGCTATGGCACGATGATGCCCGTCCACAAGGATAGTCCTTCCTGGACGCCTGACAACAATAATCGGTTCAGCAAGTCCTTTTTTGATCTCGTACATCCTTCCTTCCAGTTCGTCCTCATATATCTTTGACTGGGTGGGCAGGAGATCACTGACAGGCACCGTGCCGCGACTCAGTGTGGGATCGACACCATACAGCTTTTTTAAAGTGGTAATAAAATTGAAAACCTTTTCCGGAGATACATGCTCAATCTGGGAGCGTATAACATCCGAATTCGAGATAATACCCAGCAGGTGATTTTTTTCGTCAACGACAGGAAGTTTCTGGATCCCGCTGCGGAAGATCACCCGGGCAGCATCGGTGATATCCATATCCGGATCAGCAACGATCAGATGTTCTGACATCACCTCCTCTATCGGTGTTGTCAACTGGACAAAAAGAAGATCCCGGGCTGATATATAACCGACAACCCCCTCACCATCAACAACCGGGAACCCGTCATGATGTGTTTTTTGAATTTTTTCAATCACGTCCTTTACCGTACCGTGAAAATCGATACTCACGACATCATAGGTCATATAATCCCTGACCTTTTTTTTATCCATCGTTACAGATCTAAGTATGAAGAGTACTAAAAGTCATCGGAAAAAAAGCAGGGGAAAAAATATACACTATTCTATCTCAATACGCGATTTTGGGGAAATCCTGGTCTTTTTTAACCTGACTTCAAGCACACCGTTTTTGAAACTGGCTTTCGCATCCTCATCTGTCACGACAGCCGGCATCGAGACTATCCGATGCATTGATCCATACACCCGCTCCCGAACGTAGTAACCTCCAGTTTTTTCCGCTTTTCCCCGTTTGCGATCGCATAAGATCTCCAGCGTTCTCGGATTCAGGAGCTGAAGCGACACATTATCTTTTTCCACACCAGGCAGGTCAGCTACGATGATCACCTCATTATCATGCTCCCTGAAATCAACTAAGAATTCACCTCGCATTGCAGGAAGCATTCTGTCTGTGACGCCCACGGGCGGCAGGGCTCTGCCTTCAAAAGATCCCAGCTGGAACATGTTTTCAAGCTCTGCTCTCAAGTCATCTATCTCGTTCCATAGTGAGTTGAAAGGATATCTTCTCCATGCCATTTTTATTCCCCTCACAGCCGGATATACCCATCAATTCAGCTGACTGGTTAACTCCAAGTTAGTATTTATTCTAAATAAAACTTATTATTGTACAAAAGAATCGGAATAGTTTATGACGGTTGGAAAATGATGTATTAAAGAGGAAAAAAAGCATGGGTGAAAAGAAAAAGAAAGAGGAATCGACGAAAATGGTAAAAAAGGTACTTATTGTGAGTGCCTGCGTAGTTTTTGTCATCTTCATGATACTTTCCGGCATGGGCTCCAGCTGGCTGGTCATGTTTACTTCAGTCAAACCGGGCGATACGGTTGTAATAGACTATACATTTTTTGATGCAGCGGGAAATCCAATCCTGACCACAGACCAGATGTTGTATACGGAGACATCATCAGATTCCAGCGGAGTGGTACTTTCCAGGCAGATTGCGATTAATTCCAACCAGACTCTAACCGGATCGCTATATCCCGTGCAGATATATACTCCTGGCAGCGGATGGACCAGACAGTTCGCCATTTTTTCACCGGAATATAACGCAATCAGCACGGGGCTTGTCGGTATGAAGACCAATGAAAAGAAACGTATAAGCATACCCTCCGCCAACTCGATGACCCAGTCGTGGTCGGCTGACCAGCTGATGAACAACAGGGTAAATATCAGTGATATCAATATTGGTGATGTTCTGGCAATGGGTGTTTCAGATAATCCTGAAGCAGAGGTTTCGAATGCCTCAGCGAAAATGTATATCCGGCTTGGGGAAGTAACACAAAAAGATCCATCGGGTGTTATCGTTGACTTTGGCTATCCGGTGGCAGAAATCAAGGTAGTTTCTATCAACAAACGTTAAAATTCATACAAACTCTTTTTTATAGCCGGACTCAATGTATTTTCATGGCAGTGCGTGTAATATGTTTTTTCCAGCCGGGGTGCATGGGCTGCATGGAGCAGACCCCTATTAACAGGGAAGTGGAAAAAAAGCTCAATATTACTATTGAGGAGATCGATGCAATAAAAAATCCAGACTACATCAAGAAATTTGAATTAAAGGTTACCCCAACGATTGTGATTCTCCGAAATGGAGATCTTCTGGGACGGTTTGAAGGCGTTGTTCACACAGAACAACTTATGGGAGCATTAAAAAAATATTTATAACCGGTAACCGTAAATCCGCTTGATACGGTGTGCCACGGTTTTCCATCCTTCCTTTCTCATCAGAGGCCCGTCCCGCAGTTTAAGGTGCGAGATTTTAAACCTCTTTCCCGATACTACATACATCTCACCCACCACAAATGGCTGCTCCCCCTCGCATTCCATATATACCGGGGCAGTTTTTCTGCCATCATGGATGGAAATTTTTACCACTACCTTCTCGATTGTGCGTGTCCATAAAGTCGTGATATCGGGTGTTTTTGCCCGTTGTACTCTTCTCTCTCCACACTCAATCGAGGCCACTTCAACACCAAACGCTTCTTCCCCGCACTCCGCAACAAGATGGTCACCCACACTACATTCATCATCCTGTGCAAGTTCAATCGCACAGACGAGCGATCTCCCTTCTTTGGAAACAATCGTCTTGACAAGGATTGACTGTGGTTCTTTTTCTTTTTTGATTCGCTGGAGGTAACCGCACGTGGTACAGCGGACGAGCATATTGTGGGATTCATTGACCACATCATGTTCGGTCTCCTCGTTGCACTCAGGGCAATGGGCGGTTATAAACATTAAAATATGAATGGCAACCCTCACATGATAAAGCATGGAGGCTCAGGAAATTATTTACTGCCATGGACACCCGCTTGTCACTGGCAGCCACCCGACAACGTTTGAGCTGACCCGGGAGGACTATCTGACGAAAAATGGCAACTGTATTATTGGTATCGGAGCTGATAAAGGCTGCAACGATCTGTCATCCGTATTCAGACACGTACTTGCCCATAATGATGCAGTTCTCATCACCAGACTCGTATGTAAGGAGGTAACTGTTACAGTGAAATCACGGGGCTCTTCATCGTTCACCCTTACTCATTCAACCGACATGGTCTGGCGAAAAAGTTCCTATGTTTGCGGAAGGACAATCGGTATCATGTCCGATCATGTGGCGGCGACTCTGCCAAAAACACTTCTATCGAACCTGGTCGCGGGAAAAGACATGATTGTTACCTTGACCGCTATGCGTCCCGGCTGAGCGTGGTAATTTTTATTTCCGCTTCAGTGAGCAGCATCTCGCATTGTTTTATCAGCACCGCACCCTGCTCGTACAGCTTCATACTCTCATCAAGACTGGTTGTACCGTCCTCGATTTTTTCGATGATCTGCTTTAATTGTTCAATTTTTGTTTCATAGGTCTCTTTCATGATCAACACGCTCCACAATTACCTGGCTGCTGCCATCGTAAAACCGTATTTTTATGTGATCTCCCTTTACTAAAGTGCCCGTGCTTCTGACGATAGCACCCCTCTTCTCTGCAATACAGTAGCCCCTTGCAAGGACTGCAAGAGGGTTCCTGCTATCCAGTGCCGTCTTCATCTCTGCGAGGAGAAGGCGTTCACGATCGACCCGGTTCGAAAATGCCCTTTCGAGCCGGTCTGAAAGATCAGCAATGTTTTGTTCTCTCTCTTCAATTTTCCGACAGAACCGCTGCGGCCGGAGCCGGTCCCGAATATCGGAAATCTCATCTCGTGCCCATAAAATCCTTGCCTGCAATGCTGTGCTCATCTGGGATTTTAGTTCCCTTAACCGGGTTATCAGCACTATACGGTCTGGTACAACAAGTTCTGCTGCAGCAGACGGTGTTGCTGCACGAACATCTGCAGCGAGATCACTTAACGTAACATCCACTTCATGACCAATCGCGCTGACCACAGGAACCGGGCAAACGGAAATTGCCCTCACAACATCCGGATGGTTAAAGGGGAACAAATCTTCATAACTCCCCCCCCCGCGGGCGACAATAACGACATCGACCAGGCCGGCAAGCCGTCTGATTGCACTTGCAATCTCCCGGTGCGCCTCCTCACCCTGAACTGCCGTGGGTGAAATAATAATCTCCAGCGGATACCGTCGTCCTAAGACAGTTCTGATGTCATGAATTACAGCACCGGTCTCTGAGGTAACAATACCTACTTTTCTTGGGAAGGCAGGGAGGCAGCGTTTCCGTTCTGTGGCAAAACATCCCTCAGCGGCAAGTTCCTTTTTCCACTGTTCAATGAGCAGGAATTTCTCTCCAAGACCGGCTTTTCTCATCTCCTTAACCTGCAGCTGGTACGACCCGTGCGGAATATAGAGCCTCACCGTCCCGGCCACGATTACCTCCATTCCCTCCGAGGGAGTAAATGAGAGCCGTTCTGCATCAGACCGCCATAGAACGCATTTTATGACCGCAGCAGTGTTCCCCCCACCTTTCTCGGAGAGCGAGAAATAGCGGTGCCCCCGCGCGTGGTGGGTATAATTTGTTACTTCTCCACGGACCAGAATATCCTGCAGGAGGGGAGTGTCAAGGAGTCCTTCTATAATTGCTGACAGCTCGGAGACCCGTAATGGTGTATTATCTGCAATGGCAGCGGGATCAGGGCGGTTGAACCAGTCCATCAACAATTATTAGGCTAAAACCGCATATGAAGTAGTACTACCATGGTCTCATTTTCCGTCGCGAGCATGTTCTTTCACGAATATACTGTCAGTGAGATCTTCTCGTTTGTGTCCCGAACCGGATTAAATGCAATGGAATTCTGGCTGGAGACTCCCCATTTCTGGCTTCGTGACCTTCCGGTGGAGGAGGTTATTGCATGCAGGAAGGAGCATCCTGAACTTGCCACCCTTACAGTTCATGCACCGATTCTTGATCTGAATCCCTGTTCCATCAATCCTGATGTGGCAGAGGTTTCTGTGCAATATTCCGTCCGATCTGTTGCGATAGCTGAGCGGATGGGAGCGCACATTCTCACGGTGCACCCGGGCAGGAGGACGGCAAAACGGGTTCCCTCTGCAGCGGATTATGCACGTTTTGATCATTTTGTGTCTGCGATCCGCGATGCAGCGACCCGCAATTCGATCAAAATCGGTATGGAAAATATGGAACCGATTGTCAATTCCCTTCTCTGTACACCGGAACGAATGCGTACACTCCTTGACGAGGAACCGTGGTTGTTCTTTACGCTCGACGTGGCACATGCGATGGCAAAATCTGCCGATGAACCGGTCCGTTATATTGAACTCTGTTCCGACCGGCTCGTCAACGTTCATATCAGCCGGTTTGACCACGGCAAGGCACACTTTCCCCTTGAGCGGCACGCTTCCATGAAGGCGGTGATGGATTCCTTAAAAGATCACCACTACAACGGCAGCCTTACTCTCGAGATTGAGGATCTGAACCTGCCCCGTCCATTGTCAGCAGAGGAAAAAATCGCACTGCTTGCACGGGATTGCACTTTTATGCAGGAAATCATGGAATAAAGCGCTGGTTTTATTAAATTCCCGCCCCATATATTACTGAAATTCCATATATGAACCAGAATAAAATGCGTGCACCCGCACGTTGTGAAATGAAATGATTCAGGACGTTCTGGAAATCTTTCTGTTTATTATTTGTATTTCTCTTTCGGCATTTTTTTCAAGCTGTGAAGTCGCCTTAATCTCCATAACCCGGGCAAAGGTAAGAACTCTTGTAAATGAAGACAAGCCGGGTTCAAAAGCTTTGGCAGCATTAAAAGAATCCCCTGAACATCTGCTTATTACAATCCTGATCGGCAACAATATTGTCAATGTTGGAGCTGCTGCACTTGCGACTGCAATAGCAATACAGATGTTTGGTGATATCGGTGTCGGGATTGCAACCGGATTTGTTGTAATTGTCCTCTTGTTTTTTGGAGAGATCGGCCCAAAGATCTATGCGGCCCGGGCATCGGACTCATTTGCGCTTACCGTCGCCCCTGCAATTCTTCTCCTCTCACGTATTTTTACTCCAGTCATCTGGCTTGTAGCGCGGGTAAGCCCGAAGTTTGGAATCGGTAAGGAAACTGCTGAACCGGCAGTGACGGAAGAGGAGATTAAGGAATGGATTGATGTCGGCAAGGAGGAAGGGACTATAGAACAGGGAGAGAAGGAAATGCTTTATTCCGTGCTTGAGTTTGCTGACACTACCGCTCGCGAGATTATGACTCCAAGAGTGGATGTCATACTCATGGAAGATACGGTCACATTTGAAGAAGCAATCCGGATTTTCCATGAGACCGGCTTTTCACGGATCCCTGTATACCATGATCACATCGACAATATTACCGGTATACTCAATGTCAAGGATGTTTTCTCTGTAATGGTCCCGCATCGGAAAGATTCGACTATTAAAGAGATTATGTATGATCCAATGTTTGTGCCGGAAACGAAAAAGATCGATGATCTTTTAAAAGAACTCCAGGTTCACCGGGTGCAGATGGCGATCGTGATCGATGAGTACAGCAGTTTTGTCGGCATTGTGACGGTTGAGGATATCCTGGAAGAAATTGTCGGGGATATCATGGACGAGTTTGATAAGGAGGAACCCGAGGTCCAGAATATTTCTGAGGGCGTGTATGTAGTAGATGCCCAGATGTGGGTGGAAGATGTCAATGAGCAAATGAAAATCGGTCTACCTCTCAACGAATCATACGAGACGATCGGTGGTCTTATTATTGACCGGCTGGGGCATATCCCCCTGCATCCCGGTGAAAAAGTGGAGATTAATGATGAAACAATCACGCTGGTGGTGATGCAGATGCACGGCAGGCGGATAGTGAAAGTGAAGATAATAATTCATCCTTCACATGGTAATGATAATCGTTAAAAATGATTCGGATCCATACACCCCGGGGAGGAAGGATACTATGAAAAAAAAGATTGCTGTACTGGCATCAGGCAGAGGTTCAAACTTCAAGGCCGTGATCGATGCTCTGCAAGCAGGGAAAATCCCGGCAAGCTGTGTGGCTCTTATCACCGATAATCCGAGGGCCTATGCAATTGAGAGGGCCAGAGATGCGAAAATACCGGTAAAAATTATCGATTATGCATCGTTTCCCTCCCGTGATACCTACGAACGAGCACTCCTTTTTGCAATGCAGCAGACTGAAGCGGATCTCTTCGTCCTGGCTGGTTACATGCGTATTCTTGGCACTATTATCGTCAGAGCATTTCCCGGAAGAATGGTCAACATTCATCCGGCTCTCCTCCCCAGTTTCACCGGGTTGCATGCCCAGCGACAGGCTGTGAATTATGGAGTAAAGGTGTCAGGTTGCACGGTGCATTTCGTTGACGAGAGCCTTGATGGTGGCCCTATTATTCTTCAGCACTGCGTTTCAGTGAAGGAAACTGATGACGAGGATTCACTGGCGGAACGGATCCTGAAATACGAGCACGAATGTCTCCCGGAAGCAATACGGCTTTTCTGTGAGGAGAGGCTGGAAATAGTCGGAAGACATGTCAGGATCCGCTGATTGGTTTTATCCTCAACGACTCGTGTGCATGCATAAAGAACCGATAACACACCGCTCCTTTTTTATGATGGATGCTGATAATTTAGCACAACCGGAAACCGGTAACTATGCATGAAAGAACGATCCCGCAACCCCGTGACAAAAAAGATTGCCCGGGAGCGTATTGAAATCCTGTTTGAACAGGCGCGTCTGGAATTTTGTGAACATCCAGAACGAAGCAACCGGTACATCGGGATTGCCCGCAGGATTGCGATGCGCCAGCGGATCCGGATCGATCGGGAGTTCCGTCGTCAGTTCTGCCATCACTGCTATGCATTTCTTGTACCTGGAAAAAACATGCGGGTGCGGGTTTACCGGAGAAATGTGGTGGTCACCTGTTATTGCTGTAATAAAAAAACACGTTATAGTCTTGGGAGGTCTCATGTCCAATCAACCTGACCGTTCAATGCAGAATCTCAAACCGACCGTTTGGATCGGTAAACAAGGCTGTACAAAAACCATGATCGACGAGATTGTGGAACAACTCAGGAAACGGAAGATCATCAAAGTAAAATGGCTCCAGAATATTCCGGTTGATCCAGAAGGTGTTGCCTCACAGGCACGGGCGACACTCCTTGAAGTGCGGGGAAGGACGATGGTGCTTAAAGAAAAAAAGAAAATCCGTGAAAAATAACCTGTTTTTTCTTCTGGAACCGCGGAGTTCCGCTTCTCGAAATATATAAAAACCTTATCCGCAAATAAGTAAAGACTGTTATTGAATAATTCAACAGTGAGGTCTTTAGATGACAACGGTATTCGATGCCTCGGCTGATCACCTTATCAGGAAGGTCGCAGAGGAGCTCAGGAAACACAAGGAAATCACTCCCCCACCTTGGGCTGCTTTTGCAAAGACCGGGGCACATAAGGAAATGCCGCCAGAAGATCCGGACTGGTGGTTTGTCCGGGCAGCGGCAGTGTTGAGACGCGTCTATGTCGATGGCCCGTTGGGCGTCGAGAGGATGCGAAGTTTTTACGGTGGGAAAAAGAACCGCGGTTCGAAGCCCAATGCATTCAGGAAAGGAAGCGGGTCCATCCTGCGCAAATCCCTCCAGCAGCTGGAAGCCGCCGGGCTTATTGTCCATGACAAGACCGGCCGTAAAGTATCACCCGCAGGGATGGCATTTCTTGACAGCATGGCGCATGAAGTAAAGATCAACCCCCCGGCACCAGTGCCGCGGCGTGTAAAAGCATCAGCAGAACCTGAGCCTAAGAAGTCCGAATCCAAGAAGGAGAAGGGCGAAAAAGTTGCTGGTGCAAAGGGTGAAAAGACCGAAAAGACAGAAAAGAAACCGGCTGCAAAGAAATCTGAAGTCAAGAAGCCGGAAAAATCAGAAGTACCCCAGTGAGGCATCTTTATGGGTGACGATGAGCTTAGTGAACTCCGAAGGCGCAGGATGGCTCAGCTGCAGCAGCAGGCAGGCGATCAACAGGCCATGCAGGCAGAACTCGAACGCCAGGAGCGTATTAAGTCTCAAATGCAGATGGTGCTTATGTCGATTCTTGAGCCCGATGCACGGGAACGCTTAAACACCATCAAGCTGACGAAACCGGATTTTGCCAGTGCTGTTGAACAGCAGCTTGTCCAGCTTGCCCAGAGCGGACGTCTCAAGAAAAAGATTACGGATTCGCAACTCAAGGAGCTGCTCAGGCAGCTTGCACCTAAGAAACGTGATTATTCAATCACGCGAAAATAATGAAGGCAGGAGTGCTTTACAGCGGCGGAAAGGACAGTTCCCTTGCAGCAATAATGCTGGGTACGTATTACGAGGTTGAACTCAACGTGTTTGTGTTCGATCCGTCCCGCCAGGTCCAATCGGTGGATGCTGCGGCACAAGCGCTGGGGTTTCCGTTAAAAAAAAGAGTGTTTAAACAAGGATTGCTTGATGAGATGGTGGATCTGGTGAAAGCGTGCGGGTATCCAAATGATGCGATAAACAGAACGCACCAGATCGCCGTTGAAACGCTTTCCTCGGAGTACCAGGTTGTCAGCGATGGTACGCGGTTTAATGACCGGGTGCCAATGCTTTCGCGAGCAGAGGTTCAGAGCTTCGGTAACCGGACCGGGTGCTCATATGTGCGACCCCTGCTCGGGTACGTCAAGCCTGAAGTTGACCGGCTGGTTGACCGGTTCCTTATCGTACAATATGGTGAGACGGGAACGATCAATAATGGTGATTACGAAACTGAGATCAGGGATGCAATTCTCGCCCGCGGTATCAATCCCGAATCCCTGTTTCCGTCACATCATGACCAGTCGCTTGTAGTGGGCATAAAAAAATACCAGTTATCAGGTGAAGGATTATGAGTTTACTCAGTAAAGGAAGGAAGATTCGACTGGCAAAAGCATGCGACCAGAACCGTCGCGTGCCCCAGTGGGTAATTGTAAGGACAAAGCGCTCTGTGGTTGCGCACCCGAAACGGCGTAACTGGCGTAAGAGTACATTAAAGGTGTAGGATCATGGCAGAAACGATGCAGGAACATGTTTATATAATTCCGCTCAGGGATGCACGCAGGATGCCACGCTGGAAGCGGAGCAATGGTGCCATCAAGGACATCAGGAAGTACCTTGCAAAGCATATGAAGAGCGACGATGTGAAGCTCGATAAGAGTATAAATGAGAAGGTGTGGAGCAGGGGCAGCTCGAAACCCCCGTCAAAGATACGGGTTCGCGCCATGAAGATGGAGGACGGGCAGGTCCAGGCAGAACTTGCACCGGAATCGTAAAGTATGGAACGCACGATCACGCTTGCCGGCGACCCAAATATCGGTGTTTTTTCCCGTATATTGGGAAATATAGCCATAATCCCTCCGGAATCTCCGGATGACTACAAAGAGGCACTTATCCGGGCTCTCAGTGTTGAACTTGTGGAAACGACGATCCAGGGAAGTGCTATTATCGGCTCGCTCATTGCCGGCAACAGCCGTGGGATTGTCATGAGCGGGCTTGCAACTGATGATGAGATTGCAGTCCTGAAAAAGCACCGGAAGGTGATGCTGTTAAAGGAATCAATGAATGCAGCGGGTAATGTGATTCTGGCAAACGACACTTTTGCTGCAGTCCATGAGGATATGCCCTCGGAACTCGCTCACGAAATAGGGGAGTTTTTAGGTGTCGAGGTTATCCAGCTGACTCTTGGTGGCATAAAAACTGTCGGTATGGCCGGGGTCGCCACCAACAAGGGGATCATTGTTCACCCGCGGGCAACTGCCCACCAGATTGCCCGTCTTGAAGAAGCGGCAAAAATCCCAGTTGGTACAGGCACTATCAACATGGGCAGCGGACTTGTTGGTACGGGTCTTCTGGTAAACGAGACCGGTTACATTGCCGGTAGTGCAACAAGCGGATTTGAACTGGGTCGGATAGAAGATATATTTGGATTTCTGGAGTGAGTATCATGGAGAATCAGAAGTTTGAGGTTAAAGGTACCTTTTTAATGGGTGATGACTGGATGCCATATACAAAAGTGATTGAGGCACCCAATGCAGCGCAGGCACAGGAGCGGACATTTGCCGTTATCGGCAGCAAACACAACCTGAAAAGACGGTATATTAAGATCGACGGGGTCACCCCTGTTAAAAAGAACGAGTAAACTTTTTATTCATCCATGGTGGGAAACACCGTGAGATGGCGATTATTCCTGTGGGTTTTTTACCTGACCTCTTTACCAAGGCGAAATCGGTAGTTCCCCTGTTCCAGGTCTACGGCACCGGGCAGGGCTGAAGGGGCCGGAGGGGATATAGTATGTCGGAAATACCAATATCAGTCGCTTTTCTTTCCCACAGTTGCACAGTACAGAACGAACTCTTCTTCTCCGTCAATACCCAGTGCATCTGCCATCTGCTGGTCGTCAAATGCGCCGATTGCGCACGTGCCACAGCCGATCTGTTCTGCGGCAAGGTAGAGATTCTGGCAGACATGCCCGGCATCGAGATGCACAAGCCGGTATGCCCGTTCGCTGTACCGCCATGCCATCCGGTAGATTATTGTAGACCAGATAAATGTGACTGCAGATGATCGCACGAAGGCCTGCCCCACACATGCGGCCATCACACGGGCTGTCATACCCGGTGTCATATCGACAGCAACAATCTGGTGGGAAAACGCGAGGTAGCGGTACAGCCCTGGTTTTATCCCCGCGACCCGGTTGATGAGCAGGTAGGTTTCAAATGCATGGCGTCCGCCGGCAGATGGGACGTTGCGGAGTGTATAGTACGGTGCCTTCACATTCACGATTCCCTGAGTACACCAGCACAGGTAAGCAAGTTCTTCGATCGTGAGCGGATCGCGTGCATAGTGACGAATTGAACGACGCTGTTCAATAGCACTTCGAAGGTTCAGGGGAAGAACCTTGATGTCCCGTGGTCCGGGAAGTGGAATTGTGCGGGTATCCTGCGGTGCGGATTTTTCCAGCGGCGGAGCAGGAAGCCCCTGTGTCTGGTCAGATGCAGAGAGGTTATCATAGCGGGTTTTTTCCATGAATGTGCGACCTGTTGGCAACATAAATCAGTCATTGCCACTTCAAGGGAATAATAACCAACGGTGGTAGTTCTGGTTGCCCTGCTGGGCAGTTGTTTACCCTCTCATAAACATCGTGAGGATGAGGATGCATGACACGAGAACGGGGAGAAGTGATCGGGTCATATGTTTCTCACACGTGCCCGGTAAGTGCATCCGGAAGTTAAAAATTTCCCTCCAATATACCCGTAATGATGTATTTATGCTCATGAACGACATACATATTCGGAGTAATGATTTCTGAATACAAAAAATTGAGGGTGGTGAATTTTGGCAGACTCGATTCAACAGATGGACCAGCGCGAACTGATGACGCTCCAGCATTACATGAAAGAATACGGGCAGCAGGCCGAGATTTTTGTTGGTCAGCTGGAACTTCTGGAAAACGGAAGAATGGAGGCACATGCAGCAATTGAAGCGCTGGAAGCAATGATTGTCGCAGAAGACGCGATTGTTCTTCACCAGATAGGTGGCGGGGCAAGTGTAAAGGCTAAGATTCTCGAACCCGATAAGGTTCTTTTGAGTATTGGAGCGGAAGTCGTCATCGAGCGATCGAATAAAGATGCCATCGAATTTTTAAAAGAACGGATTATAGAGATGGAAGCTTCGCAAAAGAAGGTATCCGAAACTCTCGATCGCCTGCGTGGCCAGATGAACGAGATTAATAAAAGACTTGAGGCCGGGTACCAGCAATCAGTAGCAGCAGGACAGGAACAGGAGTAGCGGGGCCTTTTTTCACATGTTTGGGGGTCTCAGAGAAAAGCTGCTGGTGGCAAGGAACCGGCTGGGAAGCAGTATTTATGGAGCTGCGGCAACCCAGTCCCCTCCTGAGTTGGGACTATCAACGGGTAAAACAGCTCCGGCACCTGAAACCAGTAAACCAATTTCCCCTTTGTCTCCCACATTTGTTGACAAGGTCAGGGTTTTAATCACCGACCGTGAACTGATCGTTTCTGAAAAAGATGTTTCAGATGCACTCTCTGAACTTGAGATGACACTTCTCGAAAGCGATGTAGCGATGCCTGTCAGCGATGCGATTATTTCCCACGTAAAAATAAGCCTTGTCGGAAAACACCGGAAGATCGGTGATTCTGTTGATGCTCTTGTTGTCGGAGCTTTAAAAAGTGCATTACTGGATGTTCTCGGAAGTGGATTCAATCTCGCAGATTATGTGCGTACTCACAACCGTCCGGTAAAGATCCTGTTCACCGGAGTCAATGGAACGGGCAAGACAACGACCGTTGCAAAAATCGGAGCTTACTTAAAAAAAATGGGATTTACAGTTGTTATTGGTGCGGGAGACACGTACCGGGCCGGAGCGATTGAGCAGATTGGTGTGCACGCCGAACGGATCGGCATAAAAATAATCCAGCACCAGGAGGGTGCTGATCCTTCCGCGGTGCTCTTTGACGCAGTCCAGTATGCTGTTTCGCATAAAATCGATGTCGTACTTGCAGACACAGCCGGAAGATTCCATACGAAATCCAACCTGATGAGCCAGCTCGAAAAGATCAAACGCGTAATGAAACCTGATCTTGTCATATATATTGATGAAGCTGTTGCAGGTAATGATGCCGTTATAAGGGCAGCCGAATTCGAAAAAACTGTCGGGTCTGATGCGGTTATTCTGACAAAAGCGGATATGGATTCACGGGGAGGTGCTGCAATTTCGATCGCACATACTATAGGAAAGCCACTCATGTTCCTTGGCACTGGCCAGGGCTATGATGATATCATACCCTTTGAACCCGAACAGGTTGTAGAAGACCTTCTCGGAGGAGGCACCTGATGCTTGACAACCTTTCAACTTCACTGAAGGATGCGTTAAAGAAACTTGCCGGAAAAACGGTGATTGATCGTGCGGCGGTTGATGAGCTGGTAAAAGATCTCCAGCGGGCGCTGATATCATCGGACGTTAACGTGAAGCTGGTCATGGAACTGAGTAAAGCGATCCGCACACGTTCTCTTGACGAACAGCTACCAAAGGGTACCAATGTTCGTGAACATGTGCTTCGTATTGTCTATCAGGAGCTTGTCCGGCTCGTCTGGGCGTCTACCGATGTAAAACTTGAGCCCCAGACAATCCTGATGGCAGGGTTGCAGGGGAGTGGGAAGACCACTACAACTGCAAAACTCGCCCGCTACTTCCAGAAGAAGGGTATGAAAGCCGGGGTAATCTGTGCGGATACATTCCGTCCGGGAGCGTATGACCAGATTTCGACCCTCTGCGCAAAGATTAATGTACCCTGTTTTGGCAATCCGCTGGAAAAAGATGCTAATAAAATCACCCGCGAAGGGCTTGAGCATCTGAAAGATCTCGAACTTATTATCGTCGATACTCAGGGAAGGCACGCACTTGAAGCAGACCTCATCAGGGAAATCATCGAGCTCAATATTCTCACAAAAGCAACCCACCGCTGGCTTGTCATCGACGCAGCGCTTGGACAGCAGGCAAGTGAACAGGCCAGGCGTTTCCATGAGGCGATTGATATTGACGGTGTTATTATCACCAAGATGGACGGTACTGCAAAAGGCGGGGGTGCCCTCTCTGCTGTTGCGGAGACCCGGAGTGGTATCGTTTTCATCGGAAGCGGAGAAACGATCGAAGACCTCGAGCGATTCAATTCTGACGGTTTCATCTCCCGCCTCCTGGGAATGGGTGACTTAAAAGCGCTGGTAGAACGGGCAGAAGAAGCCATCAAAGCAGATGATGTTGATGTCAATGCAATGATGAAAGGGAAATTCACACTCCGTGATATGTATAAACAGCTCGAGGCACTCAATAAGATGGGCCCTCTCAAGCAGATCATGGGAATGCTGCCGATGGGCAATATGGAGCTCCCTGAAGGTGTTTATGATGTAACGAGCACCAAGATGGTGCGGTACCGCATCATCATGGACTCGATGACCCCCGGGGAACTTGATGATCCTTCACTGATCACCAGTTCCCGCCTGCAGCGGATTGCCCGTGGTGCCGGTGCTACACCAGATGAGGTGCGGGAACTCCTCAAGTACTTCAAAATGATGCAGCGTACCTTGAAAGGGTTACGGGGCGGTGGCGGAAAATTCAACATGCAGCGCTTAATGAAACGCTTCTCCGGAATGCAGTGAGATGACCTCATTTGCCATTATCGGGCACCTTGCCCGGACTGAAGGGGATTTTTCCCTTAATGACCTGCCGGGCAGTGGCGGGCGCATGGATGTACTCTGCCGGTGCGTAAATGCCGCACTCTTCCTTTCGCATGATCTGCGAAGGGATACGGATTGTTATCTCATCATGTGCGGGAAACCTGCATCACCAAAAACAGTCAGGTTTTCCGGAAATGCCATCCGCTTACTCTCTCCTGATGAACGGAGTGCAGGAGCACTGATTAAAAAGGCCCTCACCATCCCTGCCGGAAGCGAGTTTCGCGATGCAGCAAAGGGAGTGTCTGTGCGGAAAGGTGGCCTTGAACGGTTTATTGCTGATCATACTTTTGGTGTTCTCGACGAGAAGGGAAGCGATATCAGATCTGCAGAAACTCTTCCAGCCGCATTTATTCTATCCGATCATCTGAATTTCAATGAGGACGAGGAATTGCTCATGAAGCAAAGTCCGCGGTATTCAGTAGGGCCAGCATGCCTTCATGCTGATCATACAATAACGGTTTTGCACAACGAACTGGACAGGAGGAGATGCGGATGGAAATAAATGAAACGGTAAAATCAATTCTTTTGTACGGGGAGTGTTGCGACCATTGCCTCGGACGATTCTTCGGCAAACGCTCATTTGGCCTATCCAATGATGAACGCGGGCGAGGACTTAAGATAGCCCTGGCTATTAGTGAAAACCTGCCGTATTCAAAATTTTCCGGAACCTGCTGGATCTGCAGCAATTTCTTTGATGCGGTTCCGGAATGGGCAGAACGTGTTGCAAGAACAGTTCAGGATATTGAGTTCTCTACCTTTCTAATTGGATGCAGAGTACCTCCTCTCATTGCTGAAAATGAGGAGATGGTCTGGAGTGATCTTTCGCTTTCCGAACCGGAACCCTTCAAGTCTGAGGTGAACCGTGAAGTTGGAAAAGCAGTATCTGCTCTAACCGGGAAGATCGCAGACTTTAAAAAACCCGATATTGTCATTATTCTCGATCCCTCTTCGGGTTCTGTCGATGTGCAGATAAATTCTATCTTCTTTTACGGCAGGTACCATAAATATGAACGAGGCATCCCCCAGACACACTGGAACTGCCGACTGTGCAAGGGTGCAGGTTGTGAGAAATGCAATTTTACCGGTGCTCAATACCTTGACTCGGTAGAGGAGCTTATCGGGAGACCGGTTATTACCGCTTTCAATGCAAAAAATGCGGTTCTTCATGGTGCGGGAAGGGAGGATATAGATGCACGGATGATTGGCACGGGCAGACCCTTCATCCTTGAAGTGGTCGAACCCAGGAAACGCTCTCTTGACCTTGCCATGCTCGAACAGGATATAAACCGGACTGCAGAAGGGCGAGTTTCTGTGGCGATTACGCGATGGAGTGACCGTGCAGAAGTGGAAACCCTTAAATCAAACAAAGCGCATAAAAAATACAGGATCCTGGTTGGGGTTGATGGTGCATTAACAGCGGATGAGTTCGCTAATGCCTTAAAAACCTTACAGGGCGCCATAATACACCAGCGCACACCCGAGAGGGTCGCTCATCGCAGAGCGGACAAAATCCGGGAGCGAAAAGTCCTCGATATAGACTATGCCGGGGAAGAAGACGGAAAATTTGTTGTCGAGATTCTTGGCGAAGCTGGTCTCTATATCAAAGAACTCATATCCGGGGACGGGGGGAGAACCCGTCCAAGTCTGGCTGAGATCCTGAACAGATCGGTGAATGTGTTCAGCCTTGACGTCGTGCAGGTAGAAGGAATAAAGGAGGGAGATTAGATAATGGCACATCACAACGGACCAAGAAAGAAAACACGGTATAAATTCAAGAAGGATTTACGAGAGCGCGGACTTCCGCCCGTAACCTGCCTTATCCAGAAATATGAGATCGGCGATCGGGTGCACATTGTCTGTAATCCCACCATTCAGAAAGGGATGCCCCACCGCCGCTTCCACGGACTTACGGGAACTATTCTCGGCCAGCGCGGGCGTGCTTGGATGTTATCTATCCGTGACGGTGATGCAGATAAAGTAGTCATTGCACGACCACAACATCTAAAAGCACAAAAGTAAATTCTTTGTCAGGTTGTTGGCATGAAAGTGAAGGGTATCATTAGCGAAGAGAGGGTCACGCTCCCGGAAATGCGTGAAGTCCTGTTAGGAGTGGAATCTCAAAGGGTCGCAGCAGAAAAGGAGATGTCCTATGAATTCCGGCGCAGTGTCGAGCATGCCAATCAACTTGCGAAGACCACTCCTGAAAAAGCACGCACACTTGTGGCTGACCTTTTGAAAATGGAAAAGATGAAGCCTGAGATCGCCTATAGAATTGCAAATATCATGCCAAAGACCCGTGATGAAGTTCGGGCGATTTTTGCAAAAGAGCGTTACACGCTGACTCCTGAAGAACTGGATAAAATTATCGAACAGGTAATGGCACACTTCTGAGGTGTGACACATGAAGGCGGAACATAAAGAGGTTAATGCGATTGTACTGGATGTGTTACTCAAAGGACACCCGGAGGATCCACGCCCACCTTTTAAGAGAGAACCGATCATCCAGGCAATCGGACTTGAACAGTTTAAACTCCTTGAGCTTGTACCCAAGAACAACGTATCAATCGAGCTCTATGACAAAGTCTATATCGGTGATGCTGAGCGAGATAAAATTGAACGCGTTAAGCGACGGATTGGGTACAATGACCTTACTCAGACTGCCCGTGGCGAACTCCCTTTCATAATAGAAAAGGTGGTTAAGGATCGGGAACCTGATTTTGTTGCTTTCTTCAACAAAGCGATCTCGATTACACCAAAACTCCATATGCTGCACCTGCTTCCGGGCATCGGTAAGAAGCTGATGTGGGAAATCTTAGAAGAGCGCAATAAAAAACCATTTATCAGCTTTGCTGATATTTCCGCACGGATCAAATCAATTTCGCACCCGGAGAGGATGATCCAGTCCCGGATTCTCGAAGAACTTCAGGACCCTGACGTCAAGTACCACGTATTCACGACACGATGAAAGCGTATCATGATCAGCATTTCCTTACCGATCCGCATGCGGTAGACCGTATAGCGAACCTTGCTGAAGTGAAAGGTAAACGTGTGCTTGAGATCGGGCCGGGAAACGGGGCTCTCACCCATGCCCTGCTCGATCACGGTGCCATTGTGCACGCGGTTGAACTTGACGGACACCTTTGCGAGGAACTCACAGACCGGTTTTCTGACGAAATTTCCATCGGGCAGCTCACGGTACAGCACGGGGATGCTACCCGGTGTGAACTTCCGGAGTTTGAGATGGTTGTATCAAACCTCCCGTATTCCGTTTCATCGAAGATCACCTTCCGTCTCCTGGATATCGGGTTTGAAGAGGCGGTTCTGATGTACCAGAGCGAGTTTGCAGAACGAATGGTTGCTCCTGCCGGTACCAAGAATTGTGGCCGACTCTCGATTATGGTGCAGACCTATGCTGCAATACAACAGTGTTTTAAACTATCTCCAAATTGTTTCTCGCCCAAACCACAAGTCCATTCAACTGTTGTAAAAATTTTTCCACGAAAGCAGCCAATCTTTCCCATCAATAACCGTCATCTGTATGCAGATGTTGTGCGTGCACTGTTTTCGCACCGACGTAAAACTGTTCGAAACTGCCTGAAAGAATCCGGGGGCATGCTTGATCCCTCATGGGTTAAGCGGGTGATTGCCACGTTGCCGGATGAGATCCTGAAGAGCCGTCCCCAGGAATTATATCTGGAGGATTTCGCGACGATCAGTAATGTGGCATAAAACGCGAACGTCTACGATGCAAGCAGGATGGAATATACGATGCTTCATGAGGTTTATTAAATCTCATTTCTGTATTTCCTGTTGACCGCCCAATTGAGGCAGGGTTTCTTGAAATGTGGTAATATCCTGCACAATTCCATTGATAAAGATCAGGTTCTTATGCTGGTCGAATTCCGCGAGTGCAGTCACACTCACCGTGATTGGCGTGTTGTCTCTTCGTTTCAGATGCAGAATCCGGTTTTTTACAAACCCGCTTCTCTGCAGCTCATCGATGAGCTCCAGCCTTCCATCCGGGTTTGAGAAGATGTCCATGACGTGAACTTCACCGAGATCCTGCATGGATTTATACCCGAGAATATCAAGAAGTGCTGTGTTCCCCCAGACAAATCTGCCTCCCGGTTCAGCAGTGCTCCGGTAGATGCCTACATTGAGATCTTCGACAAGGGTGCGGTACCGGTCTTCGTATTCACGCAGATGCTGCTCGCGCGTCTCAGTCGTGATGTCCCGAACGATGGATGACGCCCCGACAATATGATTATTTTCTCCCCTGATTGGACAGATGGTCATCAGGGTATTCATCGTTGAGCCGTCCTTGCGGACCATGTTCATGTCATATCTGTGGATACACTGTCCCTGCCTGAGCCGTGCAAGAAATACTTCTAAAATTCCCTGAAGATCCGGGGGTACGAGGATGTGGACCGTCTTTTTAAGTATCTCTTCTTCAGTGTAGCCGAAGAGCTGCTCGGCCGCCGGGTTCCAGCTGACCAATCCGCCATCTGTTGTCATACCAATAATGGCCTCCCCGGATGATTGGACCAGCCCCCTGTATTTGGCCTCACTGATCTCCAGCATCTCCTGGTACTTTTTCTGGGTCGTTATATCCTCAATAATGTAAGTACAGCCGTCGCTTCCGTTCTCAAAAACGGTGGGCACCTGTTTTATCCGGAAATGCCGCAGTTCTCCCTGCACCGTGCCTGAGAATGCAGTAGTATCCCCGCTTTTTGAGTGTGCATTGTGTTTCTGTACACTATCCCAGAGATTATGGATAAACGGATTAGCAATCTCCTGAACACGCAAACCGGTCAAAGCCTCCCGTTTCATGTCAAGCAGTGCCGGGACATGTTCATTTACCTGCAGAATTTTACCATCGGCATCGACGACGATCACAAGGTCAGAAGAAAATTCAAGTATGGTCGAGATAGGCACTCTCTGAGTCAGAAAATAGACTTTTGCCGGACCAATTTCCTGCATCTCTATCTGGCCGGAAATGAGGAGTATCTCAAGATATTTTGCTACTAGGTTCCTGTTCAGCTTCATCTGTGAAGAGAGATCCGTGATTGTCATTCCCCGCGGGTGCCATTTAAGGATTTGTTTAATTCTTGTGATCTTTTCCTGATCGAGATATCCCATGTGGGGTGATTGGGTATTAAAGATAAATAAAATCTTTTTCTTAGCATGGATCGGAATATATGTCCATCCCGTTAAGATACCTCTCAAAATATGCACATTCATATGCATTGCAGATATGGTGGCACATTACGATGGCACTAATGCAGCGCAAATTTTGATTATCTCACCAAAACCACCGACGATTGTTCCTGAATGGGGGAGGTTAAATGATATGGATCATACCTTTGTTGAACAGGTGAATAAACACAGTCCGGACACCAAAAAGTCTCTTGAAGCACTTGAAAAATTTACATTGCCAATCATCGAATATTTCGTCAATGCCCTTAATAACGAAGACAAGTGGGTCCGCTATCTGGCAGCAGACGCACTTGGCAACATGGGGGATCTACGGTCAACCGCACCCTTAAATCTGCTCCGGTCTGATAAAGACCCGGATCTGCGGTTTGTTTCAGGGCAGTCGCTTAATAAGATCGTACACTTACGGGAAATATTAACTGATTCGAGAAAAATGGGATGCGATACCTGTCTTATCCGGTATATCGCCGAGGAAGTAATTGTTCAACAGAACCGTACATAGTCAGATCAAAAGACTGGTGTTTCCGTAGAAAACAGGACGTAAAAATTACACCCAAAATGTTCAGTTCATGATGGAGTCTATCGTGAACACCTGGGAGAGGTCTTCTGGAGAAGAGCATAAAGATGGAGGTAATGATCATGGGAGGGAAAAGTCAAAAACAGATCCCGCTGGAAATACAGGTTCTGAACCGGCGGGCAATGGAGATGTCAAGGAATGGCAATTACCTTGAGGCATTAAAAATATTTTCACGGGTAATATTTATTGCCCCCCACTTTGCAAAGGCACAGTATGAAATGGGCAGATGCCTTGATATTCTCGGTCGGCACAACGAGGCGGTCGAAAGATATGAGACAGCGACGCGGTTGGATCCGCTCTTTGTTCAGGTTTGACCTGTAACGGATACAATAAGGAAACTTACGGGATCCTGTCACGATTAGTACCGAACACTATGAGGCTTCCGGAGCCTGTAATCGCGGATACGTGAGGATTTCCTGGATTTTACCTGACAGCCTGGCACGATATTGCCAGGGTAATTTTTTTGTTATTCTTTGGTTTGTCTGATATCATTGGCCAACAAGCAAGAGCTGTTTTTTTGGCAGGTAATGAATCAGGAGTGTTTTTCAATAGGGTGGCCTTAAATTCTTAAAATTCACGCATAATCCTGATCGCACAGAACTCTCCGCACATGGTGCACTCCGGATTGCCATCAGATAGTTCCCGTGCCCGTTGCGGGTCCATGGAGCAGCAGATCTGCCCTTCGCGGTCAAGGGCTGCCCGCAGCTGTGCTATCTTTAAATCCTCTGCTTCCCTGCCATACTTCACCGTATCCCCAATGTGCGCCGCGATCCTGAATGCAATCAATCCCTCTTTTACTGCATCCGGGTTGGGAAGGCCCAGATGTTCGGCGGGAGTGATGTAGCACAGGTAATCTGCCCCGGCGGCACTTGCAGCACTGGCCCCCGCTGCACCTGCGATATGATCGTAACCAACCGCAACATCCGTTGGCAGTGGGCCGGCAACAAAGAGCGGGAATGGTGACTGTTTCTTGTAGTACTTCACCATGGGTGCGATACGATCGATGCGGATATGACCCCCGGCTCCTTCAATAATCACCTGAACACCTGCTGAATGGGCCTGGTGTGCGAGCTGCACATTCTGCCGGATCTCGGCCATCTGCATACGATCACGACGATCATGAATGCACCCGCTCCGGGCAGTGTTGCCCAGCGAGAGTATGATATCATTCCTCCTGCAGATCGAGAGCACATCATCGAAATGCTCTATAAACGGATTTTCGCACCGGTTCATGAGCATGAATGCGCTGGTAATCGAGCCGCCTTTGGATACTATCCCAAGGATTCGTTTTTTCCTGCGGAACTCAACGAGCATCTCACAGTTCACTCCATGGATGACCATCGAGCTTATGCCCTGCTCTGCCTGCGTCCTGAGTGTGGCCATGATGTTGTCAGCATTCATGTCCTTAAGACCATGTTCTATTACTGACTGGTACACGGGAACGGTGGTAATTGGAAGTGTGGTGTGGGAAAAAATCTCCTTTCGTATTTCGTTAATATCCCCACCCATTGAGAGATCGCTGATGGTGTCAGCACCGAATGTCTCGGCGATCCTGGCTTTTTGAATTTCTTCGTCGACACATACCTTGGTAGAGGACGTGCCGAGATTGACATTGACTTTCGTGGAAAGGCCTTTTCCTATGCCAATACAGCGCTCCCTTCGCTGCATGATCACAGCGCTGCCTGCAGCTATCCTTTCACACAGTTCATGAGGATCTATTCCTTCTGACCGGGCGATCTTTCGCATCTGCAGTGTGATCGTTCCCCTCTGAGCTTGCTCCACTTGTGTGCGCATATGTTTTTTTCGTTTGCTTACGGCTCCCAATAGTCATGAGTTCTTTTTGGATATTAGTGATGACATCCAACCCTATAAACTACCGGTGAGTTTATAATAAGAGGAATATCAATTCAGGGATCTCATAAGTTTTGAAGTCAGAACACCTATCATTGCATAAGTGTTTTTTCATGTCTCATGATCCATCCCAGGTCTATGCACCGGAAGCGGATACATACCTTTTACTTGATGCAGTACTCATGGAGGTCAAGCCTGGTGACCGTGTTCTTGAAGTCGGGACCGGTTCCGGGCTCATTGCCACTGAGCTTGGAAAGATAACAAATGTGGTTGCGACTGATATCAACCCGCACGCTGTGCATTGTGCAAAAAAAAAAGGTGTAGTGGTTGTGCAAAGCGACCTCTTTTACGGGATCCGGAGTACGTTTGATCTAATCCTGTTTAACCCCCCGTATCTCCCTACGCAACCGGAGGAGAGGATTGATGACTGGCTTGAGCATGCACTCAATGGCGGAGAGAACGGTCGTGTAGTGATCGAGCGCTTTGCTGAAAATGTCAGACGGGTTCTTGCACCGGGCGGGAAAATATTATTATTAATCTCATCACTCACCGGGCTTCCGGAAGTTCGGAATCTTTTTTTCCGGTCAGGTTTCAAATCAGAAATTCTGGTAAAGAAGATTGTTGAGGATGAGACTCTCTATGTACTGAAAATAGTCCTGCAGGAATAGAGGTATAAATAATCGTACCAGCGTGAGTTTTATTTATTAAAAAGGAATTGAACGGATGCAATTTTTGTAATGCCAACAAACCAAAAAGATCGGTAAAAATCTGCCACAGTCCTTCCGTGTTTTGCGATATTGTCGCGGATTATACTATCAGCCGTCTCCGCATCAGATTGATCGCAACGATATAGAAGACTGCAGTCACCAGGATAATCCAGATAAGGTGGAGCACAAGCAACCCTGTCAGGGCAGGGAGCGTGAGCATCCGCATGATAGCGACAAGGTGGGTAAGCGGGAGGAAAGCCAGTCCGATGTACTGGAAAAGTACCGGCAGCAGTGTTAAAGGGAAGAATGTACCCGAAAAGAGTGCCATCGGGGTGATAAGGAGGAACGAAGGATAGTTCAGGGTGTCAATGCTGGGAGTGATAGCCGTGAAGCACATGGCGATACTGGCAAACATGAGCCCGCCTAGGAATGCGAGAGGGATGGCAAGCAGGTATGTGGGAAACGAGATAACGCCAAACGCAGCTAAAACAGGAAGCATGATGATTACATATAATACACTCCGGGTTGCCCCCCAGAGTAGTTCTCCTGCAATTACATCCTCGATGGAAAGCGGGGTTGCAATCATCGCGTCAAAACTCTTCTGGTAATACATCCGTACATAGGATCCGTATGTACACTCAAAGAATGCAGAGTTCATGACCGAGATGGCGAGGATTGCCGGTGCGATGAAGTTGACATACGGGATGCCGTCGATCTCTTTCACATAGGTACCTATTCCCATGCCGATAGCGAACAGGTACAGGAACGCCTCGATCAACGGGGGGAAAAAGTTTACTTTCCATGTTCTGAAAAAGACCACGAGGTTCCGGTGCCAGACCTTCCATGCACGCCTTGTAATACGGGGTATTGACCAGAAGCGGTACATGGTCACTCCCTCAGCTTCCTCCCGGTCAGTTTCAGGAACACGTCTTCAAGTGTTGCAGGGCGGGTCAGGACTTTGTGAGGCGAGCAGTGATCGAACAGGGTGCGGACGACATCACGGGACGATCCGGTTGCAATCTGCACGTATTCTCCAATCACTTCAAAGGGGATGTTTTTTCCCGAAAGGCAGGAAAGCACGTCTTCGGTCTTCTCGACTTCTACGATCTCTTCGCCAACATACTGCTTCACGAGGTCTACTGGTGATCCTTCAACGAGTATTTTCCCATTATCCATGATCACAAGCCGGTCGCAGAGTCGTGCAGCTTCGTCAAGGTAGTGAGTTGTGAGTACAATGGTATTGCCCTGGGCCTGCAGTAGTTTAAGTCTTTCCCAGATCAGGTGACGGGCTTGCGGGTCAAGTCCGATTGTCGGTTCATCCAAAATGAGCAGATCCGGATTATTGACAAGGGCGCGGGCAAGGATTAACCGCCGCTTCATTCCCCCGGAGAGTTTCTCTATTGCGACATCCTTTTTTTCCTGTAATTGGACAAACTCCAAAAGTTCTTGTGTTCTTTGGTGTGCAATATCAGGAGGAATGTCAAAATACCGCGAGTAGGTGAACAGGTTACCATAACATGTAAAATCAGGATCAAGATTAGTTTCCTGCGGGACAACACCAAGCCGCATTTTGATTTCTGCAGGAAAGTTATCCGGGTCCATGCCAAAGACCCGGATTGCACCCGAAGTCCTGGGCGATACGCAGGCTATAATTTTCATCGTTGATGTCTTACCCGCTCCATTCGGGCCAAGAAACCCGAAAACTTCCCCCTTTTTTACGGAAAAACTGATACTATCTACCGCGATGATATCGCCAAAAGTTTTTTTCAGATCCTGCGCCTCGATAATTACCTGAATTTGTGCACCACCAATAAACCAGTGATTTGATATGTTTCCATAAAAATCCCTAACCTGCGGCAAGCAATAATCCAGGGTACCAGTGAGTAATGGATAGAACACTAAAAAAAGACCAAAAGGACAATTACTCAAATAACAGGAACATTGGTGTTCCTGAGGTCATTCATCAGGATTATATAAAAATATAACAGCAGGCAGAATGACTCCGGCCGCCAGACGGATATCACAATCTTTTCTGAAGTTTATGTATAGCAGCTTCTGCCGTTTCCCGGACATCTGCGAATGGATCAGAGGCCAGTTTTTTTAGCGGTTCAATTGCCCGGCTATCCCCCAGTCTTCCAAGGACTTCTGCAGCACCAATCCGGATAGTTGTATTCTTGTCATCGAGACAACGGATGAGCGGACAGACAGCATTTCGGTCTTTAATCTTTCCAATCGCAGCGATGGCAGCTTCACGGACCGTAACATCCTTGTCAGCCAGAGCGATGATTAATCCCGCAATGGCCGCAGAATCCCCAAGCCTTCCCAATGCCTGCACAACTTCACATCTGACACCGGAATGAGAATCGGAGAGGGCTGACATAAGTGGTTGAATCGCAGACAGGTTGGCGGATTTTCCAAGTTGTTTTGCTGATGCCCTTCGCTTTTTTATGATTGGATTATGGAGTTCAGCAGTCAGATGCGTGATAGTATCCATAAAAAATCAATGCTCACATTCACTACCAGTTTCGTACACGTTCATTATTTTCTGTGCGACCTCCGATGAGAGCCGTTCATGGATAAGGTGGATAAGCGCTTCGACATCCTCGACAGGCAGGCAACCCATACTCTCCTCTCCATTCTGGATCATATCAGTTATGTAGGTGAGTTCATCATCAGAAAGCCGGCTGATCCTTTGGATAAAATCTTTATTGTCCTCTGCAAAATGGTTCGAGACCGGTGGAAGGATCGAGTGGAACATATGCCCCGATCCCGAACACGTAAGATCCCCGCATTCTGGTGCAAGTTTTTTTAAAATGGAAATATCCTTCTCGGAAAGCTCACGTGGCATGATTAGGTGACCCTATTAGATCATTTCACCGGCTTTGGAATAAACGTACGCGAAGGACACCTATCGCTGTCACGATCCGGAGTTGTATTCCCGTTGATGCGGCAGTCGCCGGAATCCTTGGTTTTTGGTGTATAACTTATACAATCCATGCAGGTTGGCATATATTTCTCTTTTGTTATCAGGAAAATATCAGTATCGATACAAAAAAAATCAGAAATATTTACCCAGCCAGTTTCTGATAACAGCAAGAATGCCACCAGAACCGGGAGATTTCTGGGACTTTTTACTCTGCAAAGGTGTCGGACGGGAAATTGTCCGCTTGGGTGACGGAGTCTCCCGTTCAGGAATATCCCGAAGCATGCCCTTAGGCTCATCATCTGACGGTTCGAAACCCCATGCAAATCCAATTTTGTAAGCATTTTCATTCTGCCGGATCCAGTTGGCAGCATTCATGTAACCCCGATCCTGTGCCTTTTTGATGGTGTCTTGGTGATCCTGAGTGAAATGAATCTCGCGCTGGAGCGCGATTAACTCCTCGTATACCTTTCCGGGGACTTTGATTTTTTCCCTGCTCATAACTCCTCATATAGGGATATGCCGGGATACGATATTTAATGCTTCGGTTAAAAATCGACGAAATGCGGTTAATTACCCTCCTGATTCGGAGATGGGGTCAGGACACGAAATCGCACGAAATTGATACGTGTGCCTGACTATATCGTTTCACAGATACAGGTGAGAAAAATGGTCAAAGTGATCGATGAAGGGGGAATGTTTTCAAACGAATGATGAGGAAGGATATACTGAAACTGCAGCAACGTATCGATCCGAATAAGATGGGGGTCCTTGAAGTGGACTTCAAAGAAGGAAAGATCAACGTGGAAATAAAAAAAGATGAGCGGGTGTTTATGGTAAATTCCGGTTACCGTGCATATGCCTCTACAAGGTCACGGGCGGTGATAATCCCAGCCAGCTGCTTCTTTTTCATGAGGGGAAGCCGACGGATGTGCTGTGCAGTCATAACCTTTGCCGCTTCATGGATACTGATACCCACTGGAGCTGTTTTTAGTGGCGATGAGGACGCTATGCCCACCGGGGTATCGAGTGGTCTCTCCTGAACAAGGAATGTCGAGAGCAGGTCGCGTTCAGTAAATATTCCCGACGGTTTTCCATCACGGATCACGATCACGCTCCCAACCCTTTTTTCCCCCATTATCCCGGCAACGTTCGCAACGGTCTCATCTTCCCTGACACTGATGATATCTTTCGTCATGAATTCATCGACCACAAGCGATGTCTCCGGAGCGTCAGGCATTTCCCGGATCAGATCGGATGCCGTGATAACCCCGGCGAGCTCACCGCACTCGAAGACAACCAATCTCCCTTTCTTATGGATCATGGTTCGTGCCGCCTCTCTGATCTCGAGATTTGGACATATCTTGATGAGCGGATACGACATGATCTCATCGACCAGCGTTGTCTTCAAGTCAAGACCTCCAGCAAGCACTTTGGAGAGCAGATCCCGCTCGGTCACAATAGCAATAGGTGTACCGAATTTCACCACAACAAGGCTTCCAATGTGCTTCTCCCCCATTGTTTTTGCAGCCTTGGCCATCGGAGTTTCAGCTGTCGTAGTGAAGACATCGCGGCTCATGATATCGCCTACTTTGAGGTGCCGTTTGAAGTCCTTATAGGCACGATCGAGTACGCTCGGAAATTCAATGCCAGGTTTCTCAGGTGCAGACATAGTAATCACCCCAATGTGAGAATTGATTTCGTGGTATTAAACACTTCGGTGCCCGGATCCAGTCAGTCGGTTTAAAGAAGCATTTGGAAAAGAGCTCTGATACTTGAATACCTGAAGTATTGTGATACCGTTAATTTTAATGCATTTTTTAGACGTGAACTGGAAGATAATCGGATCATCGTACTGGAATTATTGGAGAAATTATGAAGGAAAAGAGGAAATTTTTTATTGTTTTTCCAGGTAATAAAAAGCCACATTGATGCCATAACAGAATGATGCTGATGCTGTCTGACGAACGGAAAGAAATGATCTACAAACTGATGGCAATGGTTGATGATATGCAAAAAATTGCTGTCATGGTACAAGAAAAAAACCTCCAACTCGAAACAGAAATTCGGAGATTGAAGGCAAAATAAAAGGCAACAAACACGGGGGTGTTCAAGAATTGTGAAGTTGTCAGATTGAAACGGCCTGGAATCCATGAATAATCTTATCTATTCAGATGTATCCTTAAATCATAAACTCGCCGGTAGTTTATATTGAGAAAGTCTGATGTTAATTTATGAAGAAGGGCCCGAAGTGCAGATCTAAATGTGTTTGTTCAGAATCAAGTAGAAAAGGGAGAGGGGGGGAATTCTTCCATCAGATGCTGCTATGGAGAATTTCAATTCATCAAGAAACGTAAGTGCCTTGAACGTCAAAGCAGAGTGCGCCGACCGAGAATTTATTATTCACTTAAGACTACACCAAAACTATATATCAAGAATAATCCACTACCCCCTAATTGAGGATTCGTATGAATACGTTTAAAAAAATCGGAATTATCTGCCTTTTCCTAGGGATTGTTGTCATTCTGTTATTACAGCAGAATTATCACAACTTGCATCAAAACGCATGGGATTTTACTATATTACAAATAAGTTTTGTATTATTGTTTTTTGGGGTGATTTTCGTATTATATCCAAAGAGCATTACAGAAATTTTTAATCGTTCCTCGTGAATAATTCGTTTGAAAAAAGAAAATTCTTCGAAGGCAAATGAGAATTGAACTATGAGTGAAAAGTGCTGCTATGGGGATTCGAACCCCAGTCGCGAGCGTGAGAGGCTCGCATGATTGGCCGGACTACACTATAGCAGCTCACGTGCTCAATAACATGGGTCATTTTTTTACTTAAACGTGTTGATGTCAGTAACTTAATCGCGTAACGTCGTATCGTGCGAGTTATTACATTTTTGTCCGGTGATAAACAACTTTATCTCGGACGTGCTGCGATTAATATAAGAATGAGTAGTCTTGAAGAACAGATCCAGGAACTGGAGGCGGAGCTGACCAAGACTCCGTACAACAAGGCTACTTCCAAGCATATCGGGCGCTTAAAGGCAAAGATCGCTCGACTCCGCGATGAAGCAGTCAACCGAGCAATGAAATCCAGCGGTGGCGGGGAAGGATATTCGGTAAAAAAGTCCGGTGATGCGACAGCTGTCATTGTAGGATTCCCTTCAACCGGTAAAAGTACCCTTCTCAATAAACTTACAGGTACTTCCAGTGCAGTAGCCGCCTATGAATTTACAACCCTTACGGTTGTGCCCGGTGCCCTTGAGCACAAGGGTGCGAAGATCCAGCTCCTCGATATCCCGGGACTTATCGCCGGGGCAGCGATGGGAAAAGGGCGGGGTAAGGAGGTAATAGGTGTTGTCCGTGGAGCCGATATTATCATTATCCTTGTTGATGTGTTCAATGAACGTCATTTCGACGTGCTTTTAAAAGAACTCTACGACGCAGGTATCCGGATCAACGTCCCCAAACCTGATATCACCATTAAAAAGGCGTCACATGGGGGTGTCCGTCTCCATGCTGTCGGTACGCTCAACCTCGATATCGAGGAAGTGCGTTCAATCCTGTCCGAGAGCAAAATGATGAATGCTGACGTGCTTGTCAGGGGTGGAGCGACGCAGGATGACCTGATCGATGCAGTGCAGGGTAACCGTGTCTATATTCCGGCATTCATTGCGGTGAACAAAGTAGATCTCGTTGATAAGGAGAGGTACCTTGAGATCGAACACGACATTACCGAACGTTTCGACAGCCCCCCGCTCATGATATCGGCTGCAGCGGGTTACCATCTTGAGGAGGTCAAGGATGCGATCTATGACTGCCTAGGATTCATCAGGGTTTACTTAAAACCCCATGGTGGTGAAGCGGATCTCGAAGAACCACTCATTGTGAGGACAGGAAGTACCGTTGCGGACGTCTGTACGAAACTTCACCGGGACTTCGTCCAGCGGTTCCGTTATGCACGTGTCTGGGGAAAATCAGTCAAACACCCTGGCCAGAGAGTGGGATTGCCCCATAAACTACTTGACAGCGATCTCCTTACCATCATTGTCGAACACTGATCGCGTCAAAGATAACCTGAAGCGGTGCCTCAGTTTTAATACCGTAACCGGAGAAATGCGTTCGGGTTGCAGGATATCCTGAAGCGATAATATTCGCGATTACCACATTGATATTGGGTGGTGAACAGCCCATTATCTTTGAGAGCCGGTGATAATCGTAATAACTTGATGTAGGCAATTCCGTCCGGCAAATATTGATGAGTTTGACAAGATCTTTTTTTGTACCCAGTTCCATAATACCCAGCGTTTCAGACATCTGCACGAGTGTTTCTTCATGCTGGATGCTTCCAAGCCAGAGTGGACCAATCGGTTGAAGTTTCTCATGACAGTGCGGGCAGTGAACAGGTTCCGGAAACATACCCCGTTGTTCTCCCCGGTAAGGACACTTTTTGCACTGCAATACATAACCGATCTGCGTCAGGGTATCATCCGCAGCATTTACGCCCCTTACCAGGCGAAGATGGAGGCGTACAAAATGTTCGTGGGCAAAACAGAAGAGCGGTAAAATGCCCCGGTCGTACTTTACTGTTTCACGGACGACAAAACCAAGAAGGATGCGAAGCCCCACTTCCCCGTGATATTCAGTGTTCATCGGCTGTGCAAAGTAACGGCGTTTCCCGGCGTTAAAGTGCGCTCCGCACAACGGGGCTGTATCGGTGGCAGTGATAAAGAGGAACCTTCGGGCGCCATGTACCGCAGCATCAACATACCCTGCCGGTGTTCCGAAGGGGTCAAGGTCCACAGCATCAAACGACCGTTCAGAAAGCAGGGAGTTTGTATCCCGCTGTACTACCTCGACCGGCAAGTTCGCCTTCTTTACATTCCATGTAATCAGGTCAATTCCCTGCGGGTCGCGCTCATTAATTGTGACCGGAATACCACACTCATTTGCCACCCTGAGGCCCCTGACGCCAGAAGCGCCCATTGCGTCAAGATAGTCTGAAGGCCGGAGTATGGAGACAAGAAGGATCGTTGCATCGCGGTTCAGTTCCATCCGCCTGTTGAAAAATACGGGTGCGGTGCTGGGAGGAAACCGGGTCGCTGTGTTCTGTGCCGGGACAAAAAACGCAGTTTTTCCTTCAGTTGTCTCGATTAAATCCATTGCGAGAGTATTGTTGCAGCGCGCAAAACTTATACATATTCCCCCTCAATGGATATGGGCAGGGCGAGTGGCTTAGCCCGGACATAGCGTCAGCCTCCTAAGCTGAATGCCGGGGGTTCAAATCCCCCCTCGCCCGTCGTAAATCACAGAAGTATCCTTATTTTTAGTGCATTTTAATACTTCCACGATCAGATCTGATATTAATGAGGCTTGCCGGTTTTTTTACCATCACGCGCCCGTTAAATTCATTCGTCGCCGGTCTTGCAGCCATCGTTGCTTACCTGATTGACACTGGTATGTTAATTCCCCATACCCTCCTCCTTTTTTCCATTGTGGCACTGATCACTGCTGCCGGGAATGTAATCAATGATTTTTTCGATGCAAAAATCGATGCGATAAACCGACCAAATCGTCCTATTCCCTCCGGGGCAGTCAGTAAGGGTGCCGCACGGGTATACGCCGTGACGCTGTTTCTGAGTGCCATACTTGTGTGTTTTTTTACCAATGAAATCTGTATCGGAATAGCAATAATAAACTCCTTACTCCTGATTGCCTACGCAGCAAAACTCAAAAGCACACCGTTGATTGGTAATATCACTGTGGCGTACCTCTCGGCAAGCATCTTTTTATTCGGTGGAGCACTGAACGGATGGCAAGGTTTTATCCATATCATTCCAATCGCCGCTATCACGTTCTTTGCCATGGGGTCCCGTGAATTATTAAAAGATGCAGAAGATGTTGAGGGTGACAGGGCCGGAGGAGCAGATACTGTAGCTATCCGGATCGGTATAAAAAGAACATCTGAGTTAGCCTTTATCACGACAGTTCTTGCGGTTTTTACAAGTTTCATTCCCTTTTTCTGGTGGGGAGTATGGTATCTTGCAGGTATTATTGCAGTTGATGGTATTATTATCGCTGCAGCATTCCGGGGGCTGAACTGCACTACTCCTGCATGTATGAAAGCGTCAATGGCTTCACCACTCTTAAAAGCAGGCATGTTTGCTTCACTTGTAGTGTTTACCCTGTCTGCAGTATTTCTGTGAGCATGATTCATGCTCTTAAACTGAGCAACAAGTATATCCATTGATGGTTCCTCAGTTACCCTGAGGTAGCAATGCCGACAATTATCCAGAAAGGGGATACATTCTTTGCACAAAAAGGGGCATATTTCGATGGAAATGTGAAGATCGAGGGAAATTTTATTGTACCTGCCCACACTCATTTCTGGGGACACCTGACTGTAACCGGAACCCTCGAACTGGGTCCGCGGTCCAGCGTAGCACTTGATGTAAACTGCTGGAGTGCAATAATCGGAAGCCAGTCAAGGATCAAAGGACGATTGGTCGCACACGGGGATGTAACACTTCTTGATCATGCTATGGCTCATTCTGTTCATGCAGGCGGAAAGGTTATCCTGCGCCCGGGTGTCATTGTTGGAGACGTTACAAGCGACGATACAATCATCATCCACGGCAGGATTAAAAGCGGGAAACTAATGGGCAGGAATATGAAAGTCATTGGGAATTAATGCAGGATCGATACCAAGAGCAACTACTTCAAAGACATCTGCCCAGTTCACGAGCGTTTCCACACATCCTTCCTTAAGTGTCACGACGCCCATGACAACAAGCCCCATTTTATCGGCCATATCGATGCCCTCTTTTACCTCAGAAAGGCAACCGACACCGATGATCGCCTTCGGATGGTACTTCTTTACCATTCTTTTGATGAAAGAAGAACCCGGCACGATGAAGATCCGGTAGCCCATTTTTTCAAGTATGAGCCGGACTTGCCCGATATTGCACTGACCGCAGCTCCGGCACTTCAATCCTTCCGGCGTGAGGTGGGCTGGACATTTCGAGGAGCGAAGGCATTGCGGCATGAATATTGCACGTTCAAAAACCGGTATGCGTTCGAATGCCGATGTGTTCATGGCGTTGTGGAGTTTAATCAAAAATGTGAGCATCTCACGATCTTCAAGCCCAAGGAGCCGGAAAAATGCTTTCATAATACCTTCAAGAAATACGAGGCCTGACCTGATTAGTTTCGGAAAATAAAGCCGTCCTTTTCGTATGGAATAGATGGAAATGACGACCAGAATAAAAGCCGTGAGCAGTGCTCCAAGGATTATAAGAACCGTCACTTCCCCGATAAGATACATCAGGTTATTCCACGTGAGAATATCAAAATCCATTTCTGTGAAGATATGCTATCGCAGGATTATTTTGTACTCTTCAAGGATAAGATTGAGTCGATATCAATTGGTTGTCTCAGTATACCGTGGTCAGTGACGATAGCGGTGACAAGGTTTATGGGACTTGCATCAAATGCATAATTTTTCACTCCTGCCAGGCTGGGAACAAATATCCTGTTTCCTATTGTTGTCACTTCCTCCCTGGTGCGTTCCTCAATAATCACATCAGATTCTGTTTTTTTTGCATCAAATGTTGAGACTGGAGCAGCTACATAGAAGGGAATGTTATGATGGTGGGCGCAAACCGCATGCATGTAAGTACCGATCTTATTAAAGACCGCATCCCGGGTAACCCTATCTGCACCAACGATAACTGCATCAATGGAACTCGTGCGCATAAGGTGCGCTGCTGCAGAGTCGGTAATTACCGTTACGTCAATTCCATCCCGGATAAGTTCCCATGCAGTGAGGCGGGAACCCTGAAGCAACGGGCGTGTCTCGCATGCAATCACTTTTACCGATTTACCCCCATGCACTGCAGAACGGATAATCCCCAGTGCCGTACCCCACGAAGAACAGGCAAGTGAGCCGGCATTACAGTGAGTAAGCACCGTGCAGGAATCGGGAAGCAGGGAAGCACCATGATTGCCAATCGCGTGACATGATATAGTATCTTCTCTGGCGATAGTCATCGCTTCAGTAAGGGCAATTCGCCGTGCTGATGTGATATCTTGGACATGTTCAATTTTTTCAAGTACCCGCTCGATCCCCCAACCGAGGTTAATCGCTGTCGGCCGGGTTGCATACAGGATTTCTGCATCCCTGTGCACATCGGATAAAAAGGTATGAAGATGTTTTTTTTTGCAGTTTTGTGCAGAAAGTGCAATTCCAAACGCTCCGGCAACACCGAGTGCCGGGGCCCCCCGGATCTCAAGACGTTCAATCGCCCTTGCCAATCGTGCGATGCTATGGCATTGAACTATCGTATAATCTGCAGGAAGACGTGTCTGGTCAATATAGCAGATGCTTTGAGTCTGCGTATCCCACCAGAGAGTGGCAGTCTCGTTCACACCGACCGCGTCCTGACCGCATCTATATATGCCCGCATAGCAGCTGATCCCCCGGATGCCACGCTGTCGGGGATATCCCGTGGTGCAGTAGCAGTACCTGCGACATAAATCCCAGGACGCAATGTTGTAACTGTATCTACAGCATCATGTACGGGTTTGAAAAACCCGGTTTCTTCAAGAGGAATTTTAAATCGTTCTGCGATCTGCCCGGTATTTTCAGCAGGGCCGATACCCACTGATAGCACAACGAGATCAGGATGAAGCACAAGAACTTCTGAAGTCTCGGAATTCTCAACCTGCATGATCATGCCATTCCGGTCAGCGAGCACATCCGATGGCATGCCCCGGAGGAATCTGATGCCCATACCCTTAGCCCGCTCATAATATTCTTCATAACCTTTACCATAGGAACGAATATCCATGTAGCAGATGATGACATCTGTTTTTGGATTTTTCTCTTTGATCAGGATGGCATTTTTGATTGCCTGCATACAACAGACACAGGAACAGTACGGGCGGTTAATGGTCATATCCCGGGAACCTACGCACTGGATGAAGACTACCGTTTTTGGCACAGCACCATCGCTCAGTCGTCTGATTTTTCCTCCTGTCGGTCCAGATGAATTGATCATCCGTTCCAGTTCCAGGCTTGTAATTACATCGGGAAGTACCTGATAGCCAAACTGCGTCTTGCTGCAGGCATCAAATATCGTATATCCGGTAGAGATTACGATACTGGAAGCATCGATCATTATTATCTTTTCTTCATCTTTTCGTTTTATAGCATCAAGACCACAGACATCATAGCAGAGACCGCATTCGATGCAGTGTTCCTGGTCCTTAATGACAATGTCAGGTACTGACTGCGGGTGGGGTTTGTAGATCGCTTTTCTTACACCGAGTCCGGCATCAAAACGGTTGTAAACCTCAACCGGGCAGACCAGTACACAATCGCCGCACCCGTTGCAGGCAGACTCATCCACGTATCTCGGATATTTTTTTACCGTTACAAGGAAATGCCCGACTTCCCCTTCGATCTTCTCTACTTCGGCGCAGGTATGAATGGTAATCAACGGATGACGTTTAACATCAGTCATTTTGGGAGAGAGGATACACATCGAGCAGTCGTTTGTCGGAAATGTTTTATCCAGCTGTGCCATATGCCCGCCAATTGACGGTTCACGTTCTATCAGGTGGACATGGATTCCATGATCGGCAATATCCAGGGCAGCCTGGATTCCCGCTATTCCGGCGCCAATGACAACTACATCACCCATGGTGGACATACTCCCTGGCGAGCTCAATATATGCCGAAGCATTGTTGAGTATATGCTGAGTCTGTGCATCATTGGTTTGTTTGATAATCCTTGCTGGAATCCCGACAACAACAGACCCGGCTGGTACTTCCATACCCTCAGTGATTACGGCTCCGGCACCAATAAGCGATCCCTCCCCGATAATTGCACCGTTGAGCACAATCGCTCCCATGCCGACCAGCACATTGTCCTGAATCGTGCAACCATGCAGGATTGCTCCATGTCCGACTGATACATTTTTTCCTATACTGACAGGAAATCCTTTGCTTGTATGCACCACACAATTATCCTGAATATTCGATCGGTTTCCGATCATAATCCGGTCTTTATCCGCCCGGACAACAGCACCAAACCAGATCCCTACTTCTTTTCCGACAGTCACGTTGCCGATGACCGTTGCATTGCCTGCCATAAAAAGCGGCACACCGGAGACCTGAACATCCATATGCATAATAACATAGGAAATTAAGAATCAAACAGTATGAAGGTTATGGTTGGGGGTACTTTTGATCCCCTTCACGACGGCCATAAACGTCTTCTGGCCCGCTCCTTTGAAATTGCCGGTCCATACGGGCATGTAGTAATTGGTCTTACGAGTGATTCGTTTGCAAGCCACAAAGCCCGCCCAATACTCCCATTTGCGAAACGCAAGGCAGATCTCGAGCACTTTCTCTCCAATACCATTCATTCAATCCAGTGGACAGTCGAGCCGCTTAATGACCGGTATGGATCAGCAATCGATGCAGACTTTGATGCAATTATAGTTTCCGAAGAGACGCTTCCGGTCGCAGTTGAAATCAATAAACTAAGGAGGGCAAAAGGACAAAAAAAAGTGGATATCCATCAGATCAGCTGTGTTCTTGCCGAGGATGGACACTGGATCTCGAGTACACGTATATACCGAGGCGAGATTGATATTCACGGACATCTGCTCAAGTGACGTTTCGGTAGTATCATACAATACTCTATTTGAATGGATACAGTGCTTCAGGGTCTATACTGAAATGCTATCAACCAGATGAAAATCGCCGGTAGTTTTTTTAAAATGCGTAGTATCCAGCTATTTTAATGTATGGAATTAAGGTTTGGATGTTTTTTCAGATGATATGACTGGTCAGATCCCTGGTTATGACCCAGTCGCAGTAATGGCAATGGAGTCCTTTTGGCAGCACTTCGAATTTGCTGCGAATTGGTTCGTTTGTATTGGAAATGCATCCCGGATTTGGACACTTTACGAGTCCTTCAATGATTTTCGGGATCTCGACACCCTTTTTTTCACACACTTTATAATTCCGGATAATGTTAATTGTTGCCCGTGGCGAGATAAGTGCGATCCGGTCGACTTCCTCTTTTGAGAGTTCCCGGTTGGTCAGTTTTACGATATCTTTACATCCCATGTTCCTGCTCGGGACGTTGGTAGCGATCGAAAGAGCTTCATGGGTTGTACCAGTGATTCCAAGGATTTTAACGACGTTGAGAGCCTCACCACCATCAATATGATCGATGACCGTCCCGTTCTTAATCCTCCGGACAAGGAGCCCCTCATTTTCTGCGGCATCGGAATTCTTCATTGCATCACCTCCATGAGCATTGCCATTCGTACCGGAACCCCGTTCCTCGATTGCTCAAAGTAACGCGCGTAGGGTAATTCATCAACCCTTGGATCTATCTCATCTATCCGTGGCAGGGGATGCAGGATAATAAGATGGCTGCGTGCCCCGCAAAGAAGTTCCGGGGTGATACGATAGTTTGAGGCAACATTAAAATAGGATGCTGAGTCAGGGAACCTCTCCCGCTGGATTCGGGTGACGTACAGGACATCGACATCCCGGATTATTTCATTGATATTGTCATGTTCAACAATATCCATGCCTTTATCGCAGAGCTCCGCTGCAAGTGTCACTGGCAGCTCAAGTCCTTTAGGGGAGAGAGTATGCAGTCGGGCATTATAAAGCGAAAGTGCAGAGGCAAGTGAATGTGCTGTGCGACCATATCTGAGGTCACCGATGAGTGCCACATCAATTTTGTCGATTGCCATCGACTGGCGAATTGTGTATAAATCGAGAAGAGTCTGGGAGGGATGCTGACCTGCACCATCCCCTGCATTGATTACCGGTACCGTGGCAAATTCCGCTGCAAGTCTCGCTGCCCCCTCTTTTGGGTGCCGGATCACGATCGCATCTGCATACCCGCTTACCACCCGGACTGTATCGGCCAGTGTCTCGCCCTTGGCAATGGAGCACGCTTCAATGCTTCCAACGGACAGGGATGTACCTCCCAACCGTGCCATTGCGGATTCAAAAGACATTCGCGTTCTCGTGCTTGGCTCAAAAAAAAGTGTAGCAAGAATTTTACCATACAGGGCATTCTTATCGTATTTTTTCTGATCAAACTGCCGCGCGTGGTTCAGCAGTTTATCGATCTCGTCCCTGTCAAAGTCCCCAATGGATATGATATGTCGCGTTCTGTACCCCCCCGCTTCGTTTGTACGAATATTGGATGTTCCTGTTCTAATTACCTATCTTTTTTCATGTATGGCACAGCTGGGGGACAAAACAATAACAGATTGTATACCGGTTTCCTTACAGGAATGCTATTTATCCGATCATTACTCATTTTTATATGAGACAATGACGAAAGAAAGGGTGAAAAAATAGTGCAGATACCTGTTGCGCGACCGGCCATTGGTCAGGATGAGATCTCTGCGGTTACCGCCGTGCTGGAATCCGGCATACTTGCTGCAGGAGAACGTGTTGCGGAATTCGAGAGAAATTTTTCCGACTATTGCGGTACTACGCATGCAGTAGCGATAAATAACGGGACAGCAGCTCTCCATGCAGCCCTGCTCGCTGCCGATATCGGGCACGGTGATGAAGTAATTGTCCCTTCGTTCTCGTTTATTGCTACGGCTACGGCTGTTTCGATGACAGGAGCGAAGCCGATCTTTGTTGATGTTGATGAGCAGACATTCGGCATTGACCCGGTAAAGGTTGAGGAGAATGTAACGTCAAAGACCAAGGCTGTAATCG
>JAJRBZ010000041.1 GCA_028679185.1 Methanoregula sp.
GATTTTGAAAAAACGGCCATGTTAACTGAAGGTCCCACGAAGGAATCCTCCGCTCCACGGTTCGTGACCATTATTAATCCCGTAGCGCTGGTGGTTTCCTTCCCGCGGGCCGGAGATTGTTCGTGTCATTTCAAGAGGGGTACAGGATGTTCCCTTCTCATTCCTGACGGATGCGCTCTTAAGGAAATAATCGATCCGGACAGGTACCCGCTTTCCTGGTACAAGACTACCAGTGCATTCAGGAAATTTCATGATTCCACTTGGATTATATTTAAGAACCTATAGGTTTTTCGATAAAAGTTCCCTTCAGCGACCAGAGTAAATTTTTAAATTGCTCGAACTGTCTCTCATTCACGAGAGATTTATATCTGTCCCATGCCTCTTTTGCGTAAAAGTACTGCCTGTGCGGAATAAGGAGTGTCCGTTAACAAACGAAGATGAAAAAAAACTATCAGGAATGATTATGCCCGTTCCGGTGCGGGGGGAGTGCCTGTGCAAATACGCACAGTGCCTCGAGTGATTGTTGCCTGTCCAGTGCCGAGACCATCGTGATGACTGCCGCACTGAACTCTTTTCTGATTAAATCCGGTCGCGCACCGATACTGTCGCACTTGTTTAAAAATATGACAAACGGGATCGAGGCAGCAGAGAGCGAATCATAGAGATGGTGGATGAACGCATCGACCGGACTTGTTGCATCGATAAGCAGGATTGCCCCGTCCATTCCTCTGCCGATGATATCGCGGGCAAACTCAAACCGTTCCTGCCCCGGGGTCCCAAAAATATGGATATGGATTCCATTCGCCTGCACGCGGCCGTAATCGAGTGCCACTGTTGTGGTCCCGCCAGAATAACCGGCTTCCACATGGCTGGATTCCGGGTCAAGAGTCTTAATCAACGTGGTTTTTCCTGCACCAAAAGCTCCGAAAACCACGATCTTGCATTTTTTATCGTCAGGCATTATGAAAAAATGTGACGGGAATTCATTTTACCATTTCGGTAAGAGCCAGCTGCCGGAATAAAAAAGGAAAAAAATGGGACCCGGGTGAATATTTATCCCGTAAGATAATCTGACGGGGTCGGGAGGACTTCTTTGAGCCCCTTGCGCTTGCGGATGGCAAGCACCACTTCTTTTACCATGTTGCTCGGGACGAGTTCGAACCCCGCAAACTCAGTGTTCCACATCGCACGTCCTTCGGTGGCCGACCGGATGTCACCGGCAAACCCGAAGAGTTCGGCAACCGGTGCCTTACCAACTACGGTAATCGTGTCGCCTTCGCTTGTCATGTCAAAGACCTGGCCACGGCGTCCCTGGATCTGGGAGGTCGCTGCACCCATCTGGTCCATCGGGACCGTGATCTGGATCTTCTGGACGGGTTCCAGCAGCGAATCCCCGGCAACCAGCATGCCGCCCTTGATTGCACTGCGGACAGCAGGGATAACCTGTGCCGGACCACGGTGAATTGCATCCTCGTGGAGTTTCACATCCACGAGCCGCATCTTGAGGTTCTGGACCGGCTCATTTGCCAGGGGGCCACCGGCGAGTGCCTCGTGAATACCCTCGATGATGAGTTCCATGGTCTCGTTGAGGTACTGGATACCCTTGGTCATGTCGATGAGCATGTTGGTGCCCTTGATATCCTTGATATTTTTCGCCTCGTCCTTTTCCATGCCTGCCTTTATGAGCGTATCACGGCGTTCGAGGTTCTGCTGGTTCATCGACACTTCGCCGTTCCTGATAAGACTGACAATTTCATCGGGCAGCACTTCAAGGTCAAAGTAGAACCGGTTGTGACGGTTGGGGGATTTTCCTTCAACCGATTTGGTCTGGCCGGTAACGGTCTCACGATAAACAACGATCGGTTCGGACGTGACTATCTCGACACCCTTGTCACGCTTGATACGGCCGGTGATGATCTCAAGGTGCAGTTCGCCCATACCCGAAATCAGGTGCTCACCGGTCTCTTCATTGATCGTGATGACCAGTGTCGGGTCTTCCTTTGCAACCTGCCGGAGCACTTCGACGAGCTTGGGCAGGTCCTTCATGTTTTTGGCCTCAACCGCAACCGTCATAACCGGTTCAGAGTAGTGCTTGAGCGACTCAAACGGCGTCATTTCCATGAGGCTGCTGACCGTCGACCCCACGATTGCATCCTTAAGCCCTGTCACCGCTGCAATATTCCCCGCAACAATCTCCTCGACTTCGACCCTTTTCGGGCCCATAAAGATACCGACCTGCTGGAGACGGTTCTCCTTCTTTGCTGAACCCATAACATAGAGGCCGTCCCCGCGCTTGAGGCTGCCGGAAAAGAGACGTCCCGTAGCGACTTCACCAGCGTGGGGATCAAAGGAGATGTCAGTTACCATCATCGCGACAGGCCCTGTTGCATCACATGAGAGCATAGCCTTGCCTTCCTTTGTTGTCTTATCCCCGTGCCAGATCACATTGACACGTCGCGGCTGGGCTTCAAGCGGGTCTGGAAGATGGCGGACAACGATATCCAGCAGGACATCGGAAAGCGGGCTGTTCTTTGCCAGGTATTTCATGTCTCCGGCACGGCACTTTTCATAAACGTCCTTGAACGAGATACCGCTCTTCTTCATGAACGGCGCAGACACCGCCCAGTTGTAGAGAGCGGAGCCAAAGGCGACCGTGCCTTTTGCCGCGTCAAGCTTCCATCCATTGTTATAGGCTTCCTCGTTCATCCCCTTAATCAGCTTGTTGACCTTGTCGATCACCCTGCCGAGCCGGATCTGCATCTCCATCTCGTCGACTTTCAGCTCGTTGATAAGACGGTCAACCTTGTTAATGAAGAGGACGGGACGCACCTGTTCCTTTAATGCCTGGCGGAGTACAGTCTCGGTCTGGGGCATGGTACCTTCGACCGCATCGACCAGCACGACTGCACCATCGACAGCACGCATTGCACGTGTCACATCGCCACCAAAATCGACATGCCCGGGTGTGTCGATCATGTTGATCAGGTAATCCTGACCTTCATATTCATGCACCATCGAGACGTTGGATGCATCAATGGTAATACCCCGTGCCTGCTCCTCTTCATCCGAATCCATGAAGAGCTGCCTGCCGGCAAGTTCTTCTGAAATAATGCCGGCACCTGCAAGCAGGTTGTCGGACAGTGTCGTCTTGCCGTGGTCGATGTGTGCCACAATACCGATATTCCGAATGTGCTTCGGATCCTTCATGAGCTCAGTTGCGCGCTCAATAGATTTTTTGCCGCGGACCATAAAATAACCTCAAAAAAGATATTAACGGGCGGATTTTGCAATGCGCTCGCGTTCTTCCTTTTTTCCTACCGAGTAGCATTTCATATCGCCCTTTGATGCGGCGATCAGTTCATCGGCAAGGATTGCACTCGCTTTCTTTTTGCTTGAACGCGATCCCTTCAGGGTTGCTTCAGCAATAAAACCGATTGCGGAATCGACCCTGCGCAGCGGTGCAGTGTCGACAGATTTCGGGACGTTGATGCCACCATATTTAAGACGGACGGTCTCTTCCCTCGGACCGGAATTTGCGATTGCTTCGACGAGGACTTCAATAGGGTTGCGCTTGGTCTTCTTGTGGATAATCTCAAATGCTTCCCGCACGATCCGGATGGTCATCTGCTTCTTTCCGGTATTATTCTCGGTCTGCATCAGGCGGTTGATCAGGCGCTCGACGATCGGCATGTTGGCCTTATTGAACTCCTGCTTTGAAAATTTACCGCAGGAGTGGGGGATGATCAGGGTGGTCAGGTTCACGTAGCGCACAAGGCCCGGGTCGTTGACCTTGACCTCACTTGCGTCCCACTTGTTAAACAGCAGTTTTTTGCCTTCAGGTTCTTTCATGGTGATTACCTGCGCGGTTTCTCCTTCCTGCCAATGACCATTTCATGGAGGCAGACATTGTTCACTTTGGTGACGACGTACCGGACTCCCGGGATATCTCCCATGGATCGCCCGAGACGGCCGCCAATACCCTCAATCTCAACTTCATCGTGCTCATCGATGAAGTTGATTGCACCGTCACCGACAGCAAAAGCCGTGACCTGGCGTCCGTTCTTGATCAGCTGCACGCGTACGCACTTACGGATTGCGGAGTTCGGCTGTTTTGCCTCGACCCCGACCTTCTCCAGCACGATACCTCTCGCCTGTGGAGCACCCTCAAGAGGGTCTGACTTCACATCGAGATTGAGTTCACGGCGGGCATAGTTTTTATCTGCCCACCGGAACTTATTTGAGTCCCGAACCAATTTTCTGGCCGCAAATTTACCCTGTCCCATTAAATAGCCTCATTTATGTTGTTTTTGTGGTTATCGATAACCCGCACTGAGATATATACAATCGCGGGTAACCAATTTATAAATTGTGGCACCCCACCTGCCTGTCTTATACTATTTTCCCTTACTCGTAATAATATTATATCCTCCCTGACCTATACCATACAATGAAAATCGGGATCTATAAAGTAGTGCATATTGATACCAGCCACCGTCTCCTGCATTATACCGGCAAATGTGCCAATCTTCATGGGCACCGATGGAAGGTTGAGGTCTGGATAGAGGGCGAACCGGACCCGGCAACGCAGATACTGATCGATTACAGTCTGATCAGACAGGTCATTGACAAGTACGATCACCAGATTATCCTGAATAAAGATGACCCGATGGTGCCCCGCATCCGGGAGTTCCACCCCGTTATCACGACACCTGGTGACCCGACCAGCGAACTGATGGCAGCCATCATCCGCGATGATCTCTATGCGGTCTGTCGGGATCTCGGAATCAAGGCAACAATTCCGAAGATCCGTGTCTGGGAATCACCGACAGCGTGTGCCGAGCTTAAAGAATGAAAATCGCAGAAATTTTCCGGAGCCTTCATGGAGAGGGCAAAAACCAGGGAAGGCCCTGCCTGTTCATCAGGCTCGCGGGCTGCAATCTTTGCTGCCGCTGGTGTGATACAGCATATGCACTCACTGGTGGAACTGAGATGAGTGTCGATGCGGTTCTTGACCATGCAGTGCTCCAGAATCCATCCTATATCTGCATTACCGGGGGAGAGCCGCTCCTGCAGGCTGATGAACTTGAACAGCTGCTTATCCGGCTTCACCGCCTGGGAGCCGAAATCGATATCGAAACAAACGGCACGATCGATTTCACCCGCCTGCAGCCATATGCTTCGCTCTGTATGGATGTCAAATGTCCGTCATCCGGGGAGGAGAGCGACCTTGGGCTGCTTGATGCGCTCCGCCCAAAGGATACAGTAAAGTTTGTGGTACAGGATGAGACGGACTGCAAGTACGCCCGGGATATTATCGCCACCCACCGGATTCCTGGTGAGATCTTTTTCTCCCCCGTATATGGCAGCGATTACGAACCACTGGTGCGGTTTATCCTGGTCAATGACCTCCCGGTGCGGTTCCAGGTCCAGTTGCACAAACTCATCGGGGTGAAATGATGAAAGCAGTATGTTTACTCTCCGGCGGAATGGACTCTTCTACCCTCGCGTACGTGGCAAAGAACAGGGGTTACGATATCCTTGCCCTTCACCTGAACTACGGGCAGCGGACCGAGCGAAAAGAACTGGCATGCGCAAAAAAAATTGCTGACCTGCTGGATGCAGAAGCATTTATCGAAATCCGCCTGGACTATTTTACAATGTTCGGGGCAAGCAGCCTTACTGATCAAAAAATTGCGGTGGAGGAGTATGATCCCGGGCGTATGCATATGCCCACCACCTATGTCCCGTTCCGGAATGCAAATCTCCTCTCTATAGCAACGAGTTTTGCCGAAGCACGGGGTGCTGATGCAATCTTTATCGGTGTCCAGTCCCTCGATTACAGCGGATACCCTGACTGCCGCCCGCAGTTCATCGAGGCATTCCAGAACGTGATCGACCTGGGCACAAAGGATACGACGAAAATCACGCTCTTTGCCCCCTTCATCGCCATGACCAAGGCTGACATCTTAAAAGAAGGCATAAAACTGAATGTACCCTATGAGCATACCTGGTCCTGCTACCGTAATGAGGAGAAAGCCTGCGGCACCTGCGGGTCATGTCATTTCCGCAAAGAGGCATTTGCAGCAGTCGGCCGGCGGGACCCTTTACAATACGAGGATTAAATGGAGGTATTTCGCGGCAAACGGCTCTGGATCGAGAAGCGCACGGTCAGGGATCCCCATGGTAAAGAACATGAGAAAGTGATCGTCCACCCGAACAATGCAGTTGCAATCTTCCCGGTTGATAAGGACCGCTGCAAGCTGCTGAAGCAGTACCGTTTTGCGATCGACCAGTATATCTATGAAGCGCCGGCTGGGACGATCGAACCGGGTGAAGACCCTGTTAAAACGGCACACCGGGAACTTATCGAGGAGACCGGGTTTGCCGCACAAACGATCGTTTTAAAGGGGTTCATTTACACGACACCCGGGTACACGGATGAGAAGATCTTTTTATTTGAAGCCCGGGACCTGTCACCGTCTGAAGAGTACGGGAAAGATGAGGATGAGGTCATCGAGGTCGTGGATATTGCGACAGGCGATCTTAAGGGCATGATTAAGGATGGCAGAATTGTTGATGCCAAGACTATCTGCCTGATCCATCACTGCCTGGGGTGCTAAAACCATGCGTGCTGGGATCATCGCAGCCGGGATTCTTGTTGTTTTCATTGCACTCGCCGGCTGCACGGGAAACCGTTCTATATCGTCGTATTCCGTTGACAGTAACGGGATCCTCTCGGTTTCATGTGCTCCCGTGACGACCAGCGAAGAGATACTGTTCAGAAACGAGACGTACACAAAAACAAAGATCGTCCTGCACACGCAGAGCGGGGATGTGGTCACGTATCTTGCTGCCCCGGACCATCCCGAAGCGGCGGTTGTCTATGTACCCGGGGCCGGTGAAAAACCTGCAGGACATGAAGAACGCATGGTTCGTTACACGGCCGCGGGGTATGCATTCCTGTTTGTCGATATAAGGGGCAATGGCGGGCAGACGCCCGGCTACCCGCTAGATCCCCAGCGGGACTTTTCCCTGTTTGAAAAAGGCGACTGGCCGCAGTATTACCTGACAGTCTGTGACCTCGTTGCATCGCGGCAGGTCCTTTCTGAACGGTTTTTAGTCCCGGTGTATGCAATGGGGTCCAGCAACGGGGGCCGCTATGCAGCAGTTGCAGCCGGTGTTGATCCGGACTTTGCCGGGTATGTTGGGATCTCAACATCCGACTGGGGAATACGGGACGCTGTGATCCGGCAGGGGTATACCGGGGATCCGGTTCGGTTTGCCACGTCACTTGAACCAGGCACCTATCTTGCAAAAATATCTCCCCGCCCGGTCTGGGTCTTTCATTCCATAAACGACCCGGTTATCCCGTTCGATGACGGAAAACAGTTCTTTTTGCGTGCGGGAGAGCCCGGAACATTTATTGAATTTTCCGGTGATCATGGCATCAATGCTGATGTCGATGACCGGATCATTATGCAATGGGCGCAAATTTATGGCAAGCGAGAGTGAATAGGTAATAGCTTCAGAGAGGTTGATGTCCGGCAATGGCAGAAGAATCCGAGATGGATGATGCGCGCAAGCGGTATGATTTTAAAAAGACTTTAGAAAAGCTCGAGTCACAGCAGGGAGACGGGACAGAGCTCATCACGCTCTATATTCCCCCGGACAAACAGATTTTTGACGTGACAAACCAGCTCAAAGACGAGTTTGGCCAGTGCGCTAACATCAAGAGCAAGCAGACTCGCACGAATGTCCAGAGCGCCATCTCATCCATCCTCTCACGTCTTAAATACTACAAACGCCCTCCGGCAAAGGGACTGGCGGTCTTCTGCGGGACAGTCAGACTCTATGGTGACCGTACTGATCTCCAGTGCACCATCATTGAACCGCCAGAACCTCTCAACCTCTACATGTACCGCTGCAGCTCGAATTTCGAGCTCGAACCGCTCAGGCAGATGCTGGAGGAGAAGTATGTCTACGGGCTCCTTGTCCTTGACCGGAGGGAAGCATACTGGGGATTTTTACGAGGCAACCGGATTGAACCCATCGGAGGCGCGACCTCCACGGTGCCCGGAAAGATGCGAAAAGGCGGCCAGTCAGCAGCGCGCTTCGGCCGGCTCCGTGAAATTGCCATCAATGAATTCTACACAAAAGTCGGTGAGCGGTCGAGCGCAATATTTCTTTCAGAGAAGGATTTTTTCGAACGGTTCAAAGGTGTCCTGATCGGGGGACCAAGCCCGACAAAAGAAGAGTTTGAAGCAGGGAGTTTCCTTCATCACGAGATCCAGAAAAAGATCATCGGGCTCTTCGATGTTGCCTATACCAATGAAGACGGGCTTGCAGAACTCGTTGAAGCGGCAAAAGATGCACTCAAGGGCATAGGTGTCATCAGGGAAAAAGAGTTCATGCAGCGGTTCTTAAAAGAACTCGTCAAAGACGCCGGACTTGCCGCGTACGGTGAGGAAAGTATCAGGAAAAATCTTGAAATCGGCGCTGTTGACACCCTCCTGCTCTCAGCAAACCTCCGTAAATCCCGGCTCCGGATTAAATGCCAGAGCTGTGACTATACCATTCAACGGACCATAAATGTCGAGCCGGGAAAAACCGTCCGGGATATTGACCTTGGATCCTGCCCGAAATGTACCGCTCCCCTCGTCCTTGAAGAGGAGACAGATATTATTGACGAACTCGCAAAACTTGCCGATGCAAGCAGTGCCGGAGTGGAGATCATCTCCGATGATTTCGAAGAGGGGTCGATCCTCTATACTGCATTCGGGGGAATTGCGGCAATCCTGCGCTACAGGACGGGATACTAAATGGAAGACTATCAGGACCCCCTCAATAAAAGAAAAAATATCATTGTAAAGGTGCTCCAGGAGTCAACCGGTGAACAGGATGTCCAGCTGGTTGACGGAGGAGAACATGCTGATCTCGCTTCAACTGTTGCCTTTACCCTGGCCAAAAAGCAAAAAACGTCTCCTGTACAGATAGCACAAAACCTTGTCGCGATAATAAGTAATAATCCCGGATTTCAGGCAACCGGTGCCCGTACTGTGGCAAAAGGACCGTATATCAATTTCACCCTGGATACTTCGTACCTTATTGAATCTTTGCAGGCTGCAGTTCAACCCGGGTATGGTTCGCATAAAAAAAAGGGAATACGTGTCGTGCTCGAGCATACCAGTGCCAACCCGAATGGTCCCCTCCATGTCGGGCATATCAGGAACTCAATTATTGGTGATACGCTTGCCCGCGTGTTCCGGAAAGCAGGCTACGGGCTCGAAGTGCAGTACTATGTCAATGACATGGGACGCCAGATTGCCATCGTTGTGTGGGGATTTGATAACCTCGACAGTGCCCTGCGGGAAGGGGAGAAAGAAGATGCCCATATTGCCCGGGTGTATATTGCAGCGAACCGGGAGATCGAAAAAGACCCGTCCATAACCCAACAGGTTAACACCCTCATGCAGCTCGTGGAACATGGCGATCCGGTAACCATGAAGAAGTTCCGCAGGGAGGTCTCCCGCTGCCTTGACGGGTTTGCAGTAACATTAAAGGATCTCAACGTTTCGCACGACCGGTTTGTCTGGGAAAGCGATTTCATCCGCAACGGTTATACCGACCGGATCATCGCGATGATAAAAAAACTCCCGCAGACACAGGATGAAGAGACGCTTGCACTTGACCTGAAGGAATTCGGTTTTGGCAACAAGTACGTGATCCGGCGGAGTGACGGGACCTCGGTCTATGCGGCACGCGACCTTGCCTACCATGACTGGAAAGCGGCTAACTTCGACCGGGTCATCGATGTGCTCGGGGCCGACCACAAACTGATCGCTTCGCAGCTCCAGTGCACCATGAAACTTCTCGGTAAAAAAGCACCGGAGATCGTTCACTTCGAATTTGTCTCTCTCCCGGAAGGATCCATGAGCACCCGGGCCGGAAAATTCGTTTCAGCCGATGACCTGATCACCGAGATCAGGAAACGGGCATTTGATGAAGTAACGGTGAGGAGACCGGAGCTGGACGAAGAGATGAGAAAATCAATCGCACAATCCGTCGGGCTTGCCGCCATACGTTACGATATCATAAAAGTAACCCCCGAGAAGAGCACCGTCTTTGACTGGAAGGAGGCGCTGGACTTCGAACGCCAGAGCGGCCCCTATATCCAGTATGCTCATGCCCGTGCCTGCAGCATTCTTGCAAAAGCAGGCACCTTTTCCCTGTGCTATGAACTAAAAACTGACCAGGAGATTGCACTTGCCCGGCAGATCGCAAAGTTCCCGTCGGTGATCGAAAAGGTCGCCGCCGAGCTTCACCCGCACGTTCTTGCCACGTATTCCCGTGAGCTTGCTGATACCTTCAATACGTTCTACCATTACGAGCAGGTCTTAAAAAGCGAAGGGAATACCCGGGATCGCCGGCTGACGCTGGTAAGGGCGGTACAGAATACCTTAAAAGAATCCCTCGAAACGCTGGGGATCGATGCCATCAGTACCATGTGAAGCCCTGCGCAGGCAGGGATACCAGTTTTTTTCACCGTCATCATCAGCAGCGCTCAAGCCCTGCATGTGGTGCAAGCGGGCGCTTGCCGGTGGCGACATGTGCTACAAGCACCAGTTCTACGGGATTTTCAGCCACCGTTGTGTACAGATGACACCGACCCTGCGCTGCAACCAGCGGTGTCGTTTCTGCTGGCGCTCGTTTGAACACGAGGTCAGCCAGGAAGAAGAGTGCCCCACAGAAACGATACTGGCCGGAATACACAGGTTACAAAAAAAGGCGCTTGCCGGGTATAATTCAGTGCTCGATAACACGGTTACTGATGAGAGGTGGCAGGAGGCGCTTGAGCCAAAACACATAGCGATCTCGCTCTCCGGAGAACCCACCCTGTACCGGCAGCTCCCGGAACTTATCGACCTGTTTAACCGGAACGGCTACACAACATTTCTGGTAAGCAATGGCACAAATCCTGGTATGCTCGCCCGTTGCCAGCCGTACCAGATGTACGTCTCTTTAGATGCTCCGGATGAAGAGACCTACATTTCCCTGTGCCGGCCACTCGATAATTACTGGGAGGAGGTACAAAAGAGCCTCTCTCTTCTTGCGTCGCGCCGGTCTGCGGTCCGGATCACCCTTGTCAAAGGTTTAAACGATTTCGCGCCGGAACGGTATGCATCCCTCCTGGCGGAGTCCGGCCCGATGTTTGTTGAGGTAAAGGGATATATGTATCTGGGATACAGTAGAAACCGGTTGGTGCGGGAAAATATGCCGGAGCATGAGCGTGTACGCTCGTTTGCCGAAAAGATCGCGGCTGCATGCGATTACCGGATCAAAGATGAGAATGTGCTGAGCAGAGTAGTCTGCCTGGAGCGTGAGATATGAGGTTCAATCCTGAAGACTGGAAGAGAAAGACACACGAGAATTTTGAAGGGGCATGGCATGAGGGGCCGTCAGTACTGACGCCCACCGGACATGAAGGGAAGTACCCGCACCTGAGCTATAAGCGGGCTGTGGCACATCCGATCTTTACCACTATCAACCGCCTGCGCGAGACCTACCTGTCGCTTGGCTTTGACGAGGCAGAAAACCCGGTTATCATCGATGAAAAGGATATTTATCGCCAGTTTGGTCCCGAGGCTATGGCGGTACTGGACCGGGTGTTCTATCTCGGGGGGCTCCCCAGGCCGAACGTGGGGATCGCAAGAAAGCAGCTCGATGAGATCAATGATATTCTCATGAGCCACCAGAGTCCGCTTGTCCATGCTGTTTCTGTTCCGGCCGGAAAGACCCATCGTCATACTCCGTACTCCCCGATGACAAAAGAGACCGAGGAACGCCTGCGGGAGACGCTCCATGCATACAAGAAATCTGAAATCGATGGTGATGAACTCACCATCGAGCTGGCAAAAGTACTTGGCGTGGACGATGCCCTGGTCGTGCACATCCTTGAAGCAGTTTTTCCGGAGTTCCGTGCTCTGGTACCTGAGTCCTCGCGCAGCACGCTGCGCAGCCACATGACAAGCGGCTGGTTCATAACACTCGGTGCCATCTGGGATCGCTCACCGATGCCTCTCCGGCTTTTCTCTGTTGACCGCTGTTTCCGGCGCGAACAGGCAGAAGGGCCGACACGGCTGATGACATACCATTCTGCATCCTGCATCGTCGCAGGTGAGGATGTAACCAACGAAGAGGGGAAATCTGTAAGCATGGCGCTCCTCTCCGCCTTCGGGTATACTGATTTCCGGTTCCAGCCGGACGAGAAACGCTCCAAATATTATATGCCGGATTCCCAGACAGAAGTCTACGCACGCCACCCGGTGCACGGCTGGGTGGAAGTGGCTACCTTTGGTATGTATTCTCCTTCCGCCCTGGCTGAATACGGCATTGGCGTCCCTGTCATGAACCTCGGGCTCGGTGTGGAACGGCTCGCGATGATCGCGTATAACGCAGATGACCTCCGGCAACTCTGTTTCCCCCAGTTCTTCCCCCGTATCCTTACAGACCGGGAGATTGCCCGTGCAGTCAGGCTGCGTGAAGAACCCTCCTCACCGAAAGGAAAGATGCTTGCCGTCGCCATTGCCCACGTTGCCACCGCGAATGCAACAGCCCAGGGGCCGTGCTCGTTTGATGCCTGGGAGGGTATACTCGGGGGTGCCAGGGTGAAGGTGGCAGTCGAGGAACCGGAGTCCAGCGCAAAACTCTGCGGCCCTGCCTGCGCCAACGAGATCTTTGTCCACGAAGGATCGATTCTTGGTGTCCCGGACGCTGAAAAATGGAAACAGGTACGCACTGAAGGGTCATCCACGGGAATCACGTACCTCTCCGCGGTGGCAGCACTTGCGGCAGCTCGGATTGAAGAGGCCGCCCGCTGCAAAAAATCCACGGTCGTGCAGGTGAAGATGGCAAAACTCCCCAGCGATATTAACTTAAAAATTGACGAATTTGCGATGAGAGCCGTCACTGATAACAATAAGAAGGTTGATGTCCGGGGGCCGGTGTTTTTGTCCGTGCGTTCAACCGTGCAGGAATAATTTTTTCTTTTTATCTGTCTGAATGTATCAGTTTTCAGGTTGTGGTGTTAGAAATAGATAACATTAATAATCAGGATGTTAGAAATATATAACAAAGGATGTGGGAAAATGAAACAAAGAAACCTCTATCGTATCATTATCGGCGTGTTGATGGTAGTCAGCGGTCTCGTATCCATGATAATGACATCCGGTGAAGCGGTAACCGGGACTATCCTTCTCGTAGCAGGAATTACCTTTCTTCTCACCGGTATTATCCGGCAAAAAAAGTTTGGTGACGGGCCTGAATCTGACGAGCGATCAAAAAAGATTGGTGCCTATGGACTCTCCTATGCCTGGCTGACCGGACTCTTCTTCATGTTCGGCCTGTTCTGGCTGGATTACCTGAATATCGTAAGACTTGGGACGCAGATTGCACTCGCTCTCTCCATTGTTGTACTCGCACTCTCAGCCGTGCTCTATCAGATGTACCTCTTCCGGAGAGGAGATGTTGAATAACATTTTTTGGAGTGCATACCCGTGCAGACAAGGATAAAAGAGTACCGTTCCCGCGTATCCATGACCCAGGATGACCTCGCCAGAAAAGTCGGCGTGCGACGGGAAACAGTCGTCTTTCTGGAGCAGGGGAAATATAACCCCTCCCTCAGGCTCGCACACGATGTTGCCCGGGCCCTGCACGCGGGTATAGATGACCTGTTCATCTTTGAAGACGAGCCCAAACAGGAGAGCCCGGAAAACCGCGAAATACTTATAGATTAAAATACCCGCTTAGAGGAAAGCCTGACCGGGTTCAGCGGACATGACAGGATATTCACTTTTTTCTGTACTGGAACACAGGTCCCCGAGGATCAGTAAAGCAGCCTTCTTATCGAGCGGCTGGTTATCATTCCCGCATTTGGGCGAGTAGATGCAGGACGGGCATCCCTCGTTACACCCGCAGTCCCGTACCAGTTCATGAGCACTTGAAAACACATCAGGAAGAATCTCATAGGCTTTCTCGGCAAGTCCGATACCCCCCTCGTAACCGTCATAGACAAAAATCGTGGGTTCGCAATGCTCACCAAATGACGGGGACGATAATCCGCCAATATCCCAGCGGTCACACATTACATGCAATGGCATGAGAGCGATGATCGCGTGTTCAGCGCCATGCAGCCCTCCGGCAAGATCGAGATCTGAACGGACAATGCGTTGTTCGGTATCTGGTGCGGGTATAACCCAGAATGCCTTTGTCCGGAAGGTAATCGGTGGCAGATCCAGGGGTTCCACTCCAATAATGGTGTCTTTTTGTTTGATCTTGTATCCGGTATACTGTTCAGTTACTTCCACCTCGCCAAACGCACACCGTGCACCTTGTATCATCCGGGTCTCCAGTATCTCAATTATGGAGAGATCAACCTCTTTGAGCGGCTGGGTATAGTAATCCACATCGGTCTCTGTCACCCGTATGGTGTGCGTTTCCAGGTCCATTTCCCTGACCACATACGTCACTCCCTGGTGCAGCATGATCGCCCCGGTATGTGCCTCACGGTAAGCCTGCGCCCGGTCCATCGTCTCGAGCAGCCGGCCATGACACAGGATCCGGAATGTTGAACCGGGGACGCCATCAAGCCTCACTGCATCCGCAGCCCTGCCCCGCCCGGAATATACCCACCCGCGACTTGTTTTCCTGATAAGATCACCGGACTCAAGTTCAGAAAGCAGGTCAGGAAATGTTTCTCCGAAATATTCCCTGTCAGGTGCCAATTGCAGGGGCAGTTCTGCGGCAGCGCAGAGCAGGTGACCGGAAACAATATAGGGATTTTTTGTATCGATAATCGCATGCTCGTGCGAGCGGCTGAAAAAATGATGAGGGTGACGCATGAAATACTGGTCGAGAGGGTTTGCCATGGCAACAAGAATTGCAAGTGAATCCCCCCCTTTTCTCCCGGCACGGCCTGCCTGCTGCCTTGTTGACATCATGGTTCCTGGATACCCGGCAATGATAACGGCATCCAGTGACCCGACATCGATCCCGAGTTCAAGCGCATTGGTTGATACCACTCCCTTCAGTAAGCCTTCTTTCAGCTGGCGTTCTATATGCCGCCGTTCTTCCGGCAGGTAGCCGGCCCGGTAGGCAGATATCGATTCTGCAAGACGTTCGGACGAACGGCGTGCATCCTCCCGTGCCCAGAGCGTTACAAGTTCTGCCATTTTCCGGGAGCCGGTGAAGCAGAGCGTCTGGAGATTGTCTTTCACACAGGACACCAGGAGATCCTTTGTCTCCTGGTACGTGGAGCGTTCGCCAATACCATCGTAAAACGGGTTGTACAGGACAAAATGTTTCCTGCCATGCGGGGACCCGTCCTCATCCACAAGCTCGAACGGCAGCCCTGTAAGCTTGCCTGCAAACTCCAGCGGATTTGCCAGAGTTGCAGTCGAGAGGATGAACTGTGGTGATGACCCATAAAACCGGCACAGGCGCAACAGCCTCCGGAGTAATAATGCGATGCTGGACCCAAAGACCCCACGGTACCGGTGCGCCTCGTCTATCACAATAAATTTCAGGTTGGAAAAAAACGGTCGCCACTTCGCGTGCCACGAAAGCACCTGGTGAAGTTCATGCGGGTTGGAGATGATGACCCGTGAGTTCTCACGAACTGCGGCCCGTTTTGACTGGGGAGTGTCGCCATCGTAGATCGCCGGGCGGGCTGAGATACCGGTGAACTGTGCCATCTGAACGAGAGTGGCGAGTTGATCGTTGGAGAGAGCCTTGGTCGGGTACAGGTACAGTGCACGTGCCTCCGGGACTGATTCAAGCATCTCGAACACCGGAAGATTGAATGCAAGAGTTTTGCCACTGGCGGTGGGTGTGGTGATAATCACGTTTTTTCCGGTTCGTATGCGGTTGATGGCTTCGCACTGATGAGAATAGAGGCGTATCCGGTGCTGGGTAAGATACGACACAAGAGTGTCTTTAAGAGGTACTTCAAGTGTTCCGAATTGAGGGAGTTCCGGTCCACTTATTTCAGTATGCACGGTCCGGTTCCGGTACACGGGGTTCACATCCAGGAGACGGATAACATCAGCGACAGCCATAGGACTCCCCCAGGAGGTAAAAAAAGAGCAGGGCGAGCGACACAACGTCCTGCTTATTGTGCTCTATAATCGGGATCAGCGGACCACAATTTCCTGTCCGCAGGTACGTTTCATAGAATTCCGGTACCATCTGCCCGGGAATATCATCTTTCCGGCAGATGCCCAGAATCTCTGTTTCCAGCGCGGTCAGGCGCAGGGAAGGCAGCTGATCCTTCCATTTCCTGCGGCTGAAATGGAGAACATCGAAGTGGGGTATTCTTGCCAAAGAACCCATACCGTAGTATGCAAGCCTGTCTGAAAGGTAAGGAACATCAAACGATTTGCCGTTGAACGTTACCAGTGCCGGGCGGTCACCCGACACATGACCGAGCGTCGCCATAAGTGCGGCCTGTTCTTCATCAATATCGCGCAGCACGTACTGGTGGACTGCAAGGGTGCCGTTCTCGATAGTACCAACACCAAAGAGGATAACCGGGCGGGAGAAAAGCCCGAGTGTTTCAATATCAAGAAATACATAATCTTCCGGTTCATGAAGTCCTGCCGTCCCGAGAACACAGGGATGGGATTTTGCATGCCTGCAGCCGATTATATCCATTATTTCTGCAGAATTACCGCTATACAGGCATGTGAGTACATCTTGGGTATATGACCGGAATTTCGGGTGCTGCATAAGATCCGGTAATGTCCGGAATCCTTTTGACCTCAGCCGC
>JAJRBZ010000042.1 GCA_028679185.1 Methanoregula sp.
ATCGGGAACCCGTGGGACATGCTTGATGCAAATCTCACGCTTATGGGCACTCTTTCATCTGATCTTGAGGGGACGGTGGAAGACGGGGTATCCATGCAGGGAACCGTGATTGTCGGAAAAGGAAGCGTAGTGAAGTCCGGAACCTATATTGAAGGCCCGTGTATTATTGGCAGGAATTGCCGTATCGGTCCCCATGCGTATATCCGCGGGGCAACCAGCGTAGGCGACGACTGTCATATCGGGCACTGTACCGAGCTCAAGAACTCTATCATCATGAACGGGACAAAGATCCCGCATTTCAACTATATCGGGGATTCAGTTATTGGTTCTGAATGCAATTTTGGAGCAGGCACCAAAATCGCAAATCTACGAAATGATCATGCCAGTGTCAGGGTCTGTGGGAAAGATACGCGAAGGAAAAAATTTGGCGCTGTTATCGGGAACGGTGTCCAGTTCGGGATCAACTGCTCCATCAATGTCGGGTCAAAAATCGGGAGCAATGCGCAGTTTGCACCTAATTCATATATTTCCGGGTGTATCGGCGATAATGCAGTTATACGCTAGGTGAAAAAATGCAGGCAGTTATTTTAGCAGCAGGCGAGGGAAAACGTGTTCGTCCGTTAACCAGGAGCAGGCCAAAGGCGCTGCTTCCGGTAGCAAACCGCCCAATCATCGGATATGTAATTGAGGCGCTGTTGAAAAACGGGATACGTGATATTGTAGTGGTGGTTGGCTATCGGAAAGAACAGGTGATACGGTTTTTAAACGAGCTTGATGTACCCATTACCGTAGTGGTTCAGGATAAACAGCTTGGTACTGCTCATGCACTCAACTGTGCAAAATCACATATTACCGGGGATTTTCTCCTCCTGCCAGGGGATAACTATATTGATCCTCATTCCTTAGGAAGAATAAAAGACATCAGAAATGTGATGCTGATAAAAGAGCATCCGAGTCCGTCAAACTTCGGCGTGGTGCTGTTAAAAGACGGGCTTGTAAACCGGATTATCGAGAAACCCGAGCATTCACCAAGTTTCATGGTGAGCACCGGCATCTTTTCGCTGACACCAGACTTTTTTTCCTGTATTTCCGGAAACAATATCACCGATGCCGTGTCCTCTATGCTCGCCTCGGGTGAACACCTGCAGGCGGTTGTCGCAGATGACTGGCAAGACGCAATCTATCCCTGGGACCTCCTGAAGATGAACATGCGCCTGTTAAAAGATTTGCCCGAAGCACGCGAAGGCTCCATAAGCAGGCAGGCCATCATTCATGGGCCGGTGAGTATAGGAAAAGGTTCCATAATAGGCCCCAATACCGTTATAACAGGACCGGTTATCATCGGTGAAGACTGTGAGATAGGCCCCAACTGCTGTATCATGCCCAATACGAGTCTAGGTTCCCGGGTTAAGACAGAGCCGTTTACGTTTATAGAAAAATCGTTGATCATGGATGACACATCCATCGGTTCGCACTCACGGATCGTTGAGACCGTAACAGGAAAAGGGTGCCGGCTTGCAGACCACACGAGCATTTCGTCATCGGCAAGCCTGATGAATATTGAGGATGAGGTCATAAAACCGGAATTCGGTGCCGTGTTAGGCGATCAGGTCACTGCAGGACCGTTCACCATCTTTTCCAACTGCATCGTTGGCAATAATGTTACAATTGAAGGAGGGAGCAGGATCATCTCCCGGATCCTCCCTGATGAATCTAAGGTGATATAACGTGTGCGGTATCGTGGGCTATATCGGGCTGAGGGAAGCGGCCCCTATCATCGTGGAGGGGCTCAAGAGACTGGAGTACCGGGGGTATGATTCATTCGGGGTTGCCACCATCAGCGGTGGTATTGAGCTGGACAAACACCAGGGGCGGATTTCAGATTCTTCAGGATCGGCGATTCGTCTCACGGGAAAAATCGGCATAGGACATACCCGCTGGGCGACGCATGGCGTTCCCAATGATATCAATGCCCACCCACATATGGATTGTTCCGGCCGTATTGCAGTTGTTCATAACGGGATTATTGAAAACTATGCAGAGCTCAAAAGGCAGCTGATCTCACGGGGCCATATATTCCGCTCTGAAACCGATACCGAAGTAGTCGCACATCTTGTAGAAGAAGCATATGCATCGGAAAAAGATCTCCTTTCAGCTGTGCAGAAAGTCGTCCCCATGTTGACCGGGTCCTATGCCCTTCTGGTCATCGCCACCGGTGAAGACCGGATTATTGCAGCCCGGTATGCAAGCCCGCTTGTCCTCGGTGTGGGTGACGGGGAATTTTTTGCCGCATCCGATATGACACCGGTTATTGATCACACGGAACGTGCAATTTTTCTCGAAGATGGAGATGTTGCCAGTATATCCCATGAAAAAATTGACCTGTTCCATGAGGGCAAAACGGTACAACGACCTCTGGAGCTGATAGACTGGTCCGGTGAAGACACCAAAAAAGGCGGGTTCCCGCACTACATGCTCAAGGAGATCTACGAGCAGCCCCAGGCATTTTATAATTCTGTCAGGTCTGTTACCGGTGAAATACTTCCTGCATCCGTTAAAAACGCCGAATCAGTGACTATCATCGCATGCGGCTCTTCGTACAATGCCGGACTTATCTTCAAGTATCTCCTCGAAAATACCTGCGCGATCCCGGTACGGCTTGACTTCGCTTCTGAGTTCAAATATTTCCCCCCCCCGGTAAGAGGACTCGTTATCGGGATCTCGCAGTCAGGGGAAACGGCTGATACCATATCTGCACTCAAGCAGGCAAAGGTGCACAACTGCACAAGTCTTGCGATCACAAATGTACTTGGCAGCTCCATCAGCAGGATAGCAGATTTTACCCTTTTCATGCGAGCCGGACCCGAAATCAGTGTGGCAGCAACAAAGTCCTTCATCGCGCAGCTCGCGGTCCTGATGCAGATCACCAGTTTCCTGCGAAATGGCGAATTTGAGGATGTACTGCGTAAAGGTCACCAGGCAATAGAAGAAGTTCTCCTGATGGATCTGTCAGAGGCAGTCAGGCTCTGCCTGAATGCCCGGAGCATTTTCTATGTCGGAAGGGGTCCTTTTTACCCGGTATCGCTTGAAGGGTCACTGAAAATGAAGGAAATTTCCTACATCCACGCAGAGGGATATGCTGCCGGAGAGCTGAAACACGGACCATTTGCCCTGCTCTCCCCGGAAACACCAGTAGTTGCGATTTGTATGCCTGGTGAAACATACGGGGTGATGATGTCCAATATCAAAGAAATGAAAGCGAGGGGGGCACCCGTTATTGCTCTGGGTGAGGAGGGGGATTTGGAACTTTCCGAAGTCGTGGATATCTTTATTCCCCTGCCGGTTACCCATCCTTTTGTGCAGGTGCTGACAAGTCTTATTATACTTCAGCTCCTGGCCTATTACACTGCGGTGGGTTTAAACCGGGATGTAGATAAACCAAGAAACCTGGCAAAGAGCGTGACTGTTGAATGATTGAGTATGGCATTAATACTGTTGGCAAAGGAGCACAGATTTTCGAACCGGTTACCCTTGGATTTCCCTCACGGGATAACATGGGACAAACCGGTTTCACCGGCACAATAATCGGAAAAAATGCGGTGATCAGGTCCGGCTCCATTATTTATTGTGACGTGACTATCGGGGATTATTTTCAAAGCGGGCACAATGTCATGATCCGTGAGAGAACAACGATAGGCAACCGGGTTGCCATTGGCACCTCAGCCGTTATTGAAGGTAATACGATTATCGGGGATGAGGTAAGCCTTCAGAGCATGGTCTACATTCCAACCGACACAGTGATCGGGGACAATGTCTTTATCGGGCCCAATACCGTGCTCACCAATGACCGTTATCCTCCGACGCGTATTGGGGGGCTGAAAGGGCCGCAGATCCGTGCAGGTGCGGCCATTGGTGCGAATGCAACCCTTCTTCCCGGTGTCTGCATAGGTGAGGGGGCGCTGGTAGCAGCCGGTGCAATCGTAACCCGAGATGTCCCGGCACATATGCTTGCAATCGGTGCTCCGGCAAAAATTACCGATCTGCCTCAAAAGCTGGTCAGCGAAAGAATGAAAAAATAATACCCGGGTACCTTGGCACTTCCAGGTTTTTTACCCTTTAAACCACATAAAATCTATTATAAGTTGATTCTTCCGGGGAAGGGGCAAACAAAACCACCCGTTTTTTGTTTGACGGATAAAAGACAGAAACGGTATGATGCATTGCTTTACCGTGCACCCGTTATTATATATCCCAAAAAATTTCTGGTAATAAGAATATCGCCAATTTGAGCGCTGATTCGGAAGTTTCTCCTGAAGAATCCAACCAAATTTATTAATGGTCTTAACTTAAAACCAAGTACCCAAGAAAGGTTGATTTCATGGTACGTTTTGATCTAAAAAACCGCCGGACCCAACTGGTTATCGGCCTGGTTGCATTATTTTCTGTTTTTGCCCTGTATCTTCGATTGCTTCCCATGCTCAATATGGGTAACACTGATGTCCTGATGATGGTGGCAAGTGACGACCCGCTGTACAACCTCCGCCAGGTTGAACAGATACTGGCAAACTTCCCGAACTATGCCTGGTATGATCCCATGTCCCTGTTTCCCACGGGAATGTCAGTTCCCTGGGGGCCCCTTTTCCCTACCATCATTGCAGTCTTCTGTCTCATAACCGGTGCCACCACGCGACCTGAGATTATTAGCACAGGTCTGCTCATCCCCCCCCTGATGGGAGTCATGATAGTAGCGATCATGTACTTTGTCGGAAAAACCTGCGGTGACTGGAAAACCGGTCTTCTGGCCTCAGGTTTTACTGCGGTAGTATCCGGCCAGTTCTTTTACCGCTCATTTTATGGATATATGGATCACCATATTGCAGAGGTCCTTTTTTCGACGGTCTTCTGCCTGTTATATATGAGTGCGGTCTTCTCGGAAAAAGATATAAAAATCGACCTGAAGAATATCAGTTCCTATAAAAAGACCCTCCTGTTATCAGGGTTTGCCGGCATTGCCTATCTCCTTGGTCTGTTTGTTATGCCGACAATGATCCTTTTTGCCATGATTGTCGGTATATTTACCATTATTCAGTTTGTTATTGATGTGGCCCGTGGCAAAACAAGCGAATACCTCCTGGTGATGAATACCGTAATTTTTGCTATCGCGATTATCGGGCTTCTGGCGTACGGGTTAAAAGCTCCCGGGGTTACTCTTATCTTTTATTCAGTCGGGCATGTATATGCCTACCTTGCATTAATCGGTGGAACATGGTTTCTCTACGGGATTGCACGTTTCGTTAAAGAAAAAAACTGGTATTACTACCCTGCAGTTCTTATCGGGAGCGGAATTGCATTTTCTCTCATCCTCCTCATTTTCAGCCCCCAGTTGTATGACCTGTTTATAAATTCACTCTTCTCGTTTTTCGGGCAGCAGGCAATTACAAATACGGTACAGGAGGCGCGGGGCTGGGCACCGGATCTCGCATGGATGACCTTTAATTATGGTCTCATTCTGATGGCGGGTGGGGCGCTGGTCATGCTCTACAATAACCTCAAGGATGAGCACCCGCACCAGATCTTTGCGCTTGTCTGGTCACTCATCATGCTGATATCCACCTGGCAGCATATCCGCTATGAGTATTTCCTTGCCGTGAATGTGGCCCTGCTCTCTGCCGTTTGTGTCAGTTTTACGTTTGACCGCGGACGGGCAGATATCAGCAGGCTGGCAACAAGGATTCTCTCCGATAAAGATGACCCGCAATTCAGTAAGGGAGGAAAAGAAGAGTCACCAAAAGGGAAAAAACAGAAAAAAATCCACAAGAAAGGCTCCGATACCTCACAGACGAATTTTCTGGCCATTTCATTTGTTATTCTTACCATCGGACTCAGCATCCTGTTTGCCTACACTTCTGCATCACTCAGCTATGCAAATGCAGCTGGCGATACAATACGGATGAATCCAGACTGGCGGGAAACCCTTGACTGGATGGGAAATAATACTCCTGATACCGGCGTAAATTATACCACCATTTACGATCCTCAGGAATTCCGGTATCCTCCCGAAGCTTATGGTGTCATGTCGTGGTGGGATTATGGGCACCTGATCACGTATATAGCAAAACGGATCCCGAACGCAAATCCCTTCCAGGCAGGAGTTACCGGCCCGACGGGATCGGCAAATTTCTTCATGTCCCTGTCAGAAGATGAAGGAAATCAGGTCCTCGACCGTGCAAAAACCCGGTATATAATCACCGATATCGAAATGGATACCGGCAAATTCTGGGCTATGGCGACCTGGTATAATACATCGGCTGGTGCAAATCCGTACCAGATGTCACTCCTTGCCCCTGCACAGAATAATCCTGACAGTTACGAGTCAATCCTGCTCAATACCCGTCTGTATTACTTTACCATGATCTCGCGGCTCCATAACTTTGATGGTTCTTTAAAAACCCCCACGAGTGCCTATTACATAGAGTATGCCGATCCGAGCATCTCGCAGGTCTCACTTCCGGTAATTACAGGAGCAGAGGCAGTTAATGCCACTGAGGCTGTCAGTCGTGCAGCTGAATACAATCTAAGGGCACCGGCAGGTTATCATGCCGCACCGCTGAGCCCTGCCATTACGCTCCCGATTGAAACAGTACCGGCACTCAGGCACTACCGGCTGGTGCATGAATCTCCCAGCAATGTGTTCAATTCGGATACTACTGATGTGAAATACGTCAAAGTGTTCGAGTATGTAAAAGGGGCGCACATCCAGGGAGAGGGAATTATCGAGGTCCCGGTAATCAGTAATACCGGCAGAACGTTCACCTACCGGCAAACAAGTGTCAACAGTGAATTCATCGTTCCTTACTCAACAACCGGAAACCCCTATGGAGTAAAGACTACCGGCAAATACCGGGTCATTTCATCAGGACGGGAATATGATGTGCCTGAATCGGCCATAATGGAAGGAGCACTTATCAGATAATTTTTTTTTTAGCAGGTCATAAAAACCAAACCTTTTGAGGGCAGGAATATAATAGAGGATTACTGCTGGTATGGCCCGGTGTTCCGCGATTTACGGGGAAATTTTCTCTCATCATGACATGGAGAACCACGATGAGTGCACGAAACGGCTGGAGGCAGCTCTTGAAGGAGTACCCGAAGGGGTACCGGTTATAGCGCCTTCATGTGCTTCTGAAAGTGATATTGCAAGAGTCCACACGCCCCCATATATCCGTATGATCCGGGAGTTTTCTTCACACGGGGGACAACATTTCCTTGACCCGAGCACCTATGTTGATGCAGAAACGTTTACTGTAGCATCCTTTGCAGCAGGTGCCGCAGCAGAAGCAGTGAACCGTTCAATCGATGGCGAATCGTGTTTTGCCTTTACACGCCCGCCCGGACATCATGCTGAACCTGACCGGGCAATGGGTTTTTGTATTTTCAACAATGCTGCAATTGCCGCAACCGTTGCCCTGGATCGTGTGGACAAAGTCGCGATCATTGACTGGGATCTCCACCACGGGAATGGTACGCAGACGATATTCTCAGCAGATGACCGGGTGCTCTTCTGCTCTATACATCAGGGAAACATCTTTCCCTATACCGGATGGGTTGATGAAATAGGTACAGGGGCCGGCAAAGGGTTTACCATAAACGCACCCATACGAGCGGGATCGACGATTGCCGACTACCGGCTTGTCTTTGAAGAAGTATTCCTGCCGGCCCTCGAAATGTTCAGGCCGGATGCCACAATCATTTCCGCAGGTCAGGATGCCCTGTTTGATGACCCTAAAAGTGGCATGATGCTCTTCCCTGCAGATTATGGCACACTTACAGCCATCGTAAGGGACGCTACCGATCATCCCCTGGCGCTTGTCCTCGAGGGGGGGTATGGACCTTCACATGGTGATGCTGTACGGCAGATTTTTTCTTCCTTTCATGGATCGCCTGTAGCACCCTGCCAGGGTGAACCCCGTCGCACTACCCGCGATATTGTAGCGGCTCTCAAAAAGATACGGATGTAATGAACGGGTTTTTTTACAGCAATACCTTTATAGCAGAATATACATCATGTTCCGGTATGCTTGCAGCAGAGATCACCCTCGGGATGCGGGTGCGGTACCCGCGGACCGGAACCACTGGCACTATCCTTCGTATTGAGCAGGTACGGGGAGAGCCATATGCCGAACTGGACAGTACAAAGCTCCTGTACCGCATTGATTACCTTATACCGGCAACCGGCCCGGAGAAATCAGCAAAGGGCATCGTTGATGATGCGAAGAAAGTGATCGAGAGAGAAAAAGAGTTTGCTTCAGGAAGCGGACTGGTGGACGCGTGGAAAGGTACCGACCAGAGCTGCGAGGGAGGAGGGTAATCCCACCGTCTGGTCGTGGCGGTTCTCCGGGTTCATACCATTATCTGCATCAACCCGTTTGGCAATTCCACTTATCTGACGTCCCGAATTCCCCGGTCATGATTATATCAGGTCAGAACCGGAGAATATATTTTTTTTCATCCCGAATACCATTGCGTACGGTTATTGGCAAACCCTGTTCCTGATTAGGGATTATTGCCACCATATCCTGCCGGCTTACCGGGGATTCCAGCCCCAATGCGTGCCAGGCAGAGTCCCCGGTGCATCCATTCTTCAGCCAATGCAAAACGGTACCAGGACCTGCGCTTTTTGATAGCAGATAGTGATAAAAACTGATGGATTTTCCCCGTTGGGCGCATTCACTGGTTATGTATAAGTATGACCATTATATATAGAGTAAGGAGGTTCGAATTATTTGCATGATGTAAACGTTCCCAGTGTTAATATCGGAGTAGTAGGTCACGTCGATCACGGCAAGACTACCCTCGTTAACGCACTCACCGGGACATGGACAGACCGGCACAGTGAAGAAATGAAGCGGGGCATCTCAATCCGTCTTGGATATGCCGATGCCACCTTTTACCGGTGCGAAAAGTGCGAGGGTCCTGCCGCCTTTTCAACAAGCCCTGTTTGTCCGGTCTGCGGTGAAAAGGGAACACCATTCCGTTCAGTTTCCTTTGTCGATGCACCGGGCCATGAAACACTTATGGCAACGATGCTTTCGGGTTCGGCATTAATGGACGGGGCGATGCTGGTCATCGCTGCAAGCGAGAAATGCCCCCAGCCACAGACAAAAGAGCACCTGATGGCTCTGGAACTTGTCGGCATAAAAAATATCGTTATTGTCCAGAGCAAGATCGATGTGGTCAGCCAGAAAGAGGCTGTCGACAATTACCACGAGATAAAAAAATTCATTAAGGGAACGATCGCAGAGAACGCACCAGTCATTCCGGTTTCTTCCCAGAAAGGAATCAATATTAGCGCTCTTGTGCAGGCACTCGACCAGACAATTCCTGAACCGGTGCGGGACCCCGCTGCCGAACCTGTTATGCTTATTGCCCGCTCGTTTGACGTGAATAAACCTGGCTGCAACTGGAAGGATGTAAAAGGAGGCGTCGTCGGGGGATCTCTTATCCGGGGCATCCTCCACGAAGGCGACGATATTGAAATCCGGCCTGGCAGGCAGACACAGATAGAAAACAGGATTAAATGGATTCCTATCACAACAAAAATCACTTCAATTAATGCGGGTTCCGGTAAGGTCACCGAGGCAACTCCTGGTGGACTTCTTGGTGTCGGTACCAGACTCGACCCGGCACTGACAAAAAGTGATGCACTTGCAGGCCAGGTACTTGGCCACGAAGGGAATCTGCCGCCGGTATGGGATAAAATGCGGTGCCGCGTCACGCTCATGGAGCGGGTCGTGGGGGCCACAAGCGAGCTGGTAATTGAACCACTGAAACACAGCGAACCACTGATGCTTTCGGTAGGAACTGCCGTTACTGTAGGTGTTGTAACCAATACAAGGAAGGATACCGTTGAGATTCAGCTGAAACGACCTGTATGTGCAGAACTGGGTTCAAGGATCGCCATCAGCCGCCAGGTGGGAGCACGCTGGCGGTTAATCGGGATGGGGGTCCTGAGCGAGTGAAGGTCCTTCTGGACGCCAATGCACTTATGATGCCGGCGCAATTCCGGATCGATCTCTTCGATGAGCTTCATATGCTTCTGGGTGCATTTGAACCGGTCGTGCTGTCAGGTGTTGTTATGGAACTTACCGGACTTTCCCGGGCAAAAGGTCGTGATGGTGGAGCTGCACGGTATGGTCTTGCGCTTGCCAGGCAATGTACTATCGAGGAGAGCGGGGATCCGGGATCAGTACCTGTCGATGAGCAGGTGATTGAATATGCAGCCCGGAATGCATGTATGGTGGTCACCAATGACCGGCATATCAGGGATGCACTATTCAAACGGGGTTTAAGTGTGATATCCATGAGAAATCAGAAAAAGCTGGAGATTTTGCGGAGGTAAAAAGATGTATCATAAGTTGATGCTTGAGGACAAGGTGCGGGTACCCCCCCAGCGGCTGGGCGAAAAGCTTGAAAAAGTGATTCTGGAGGTCCTGCAGGAGCAGCTCGAAGGCAGCATTGATAAAGAGATCGGGATTTTCATCTGTGTTACAAAAGTACAGGATGTCGGTGAAGGCGAACTCGTGCCTGGCGACGGCGGCGTCTATTATGACGTGAAGTTTGAAGCACTTGTACTCCGCCTCGCGCTGCAGGAAGTTATTGAGGGACTTGTTGTCGAGACGACAAGTTTTGGGGCTTTTGTCAGCCTCGGGCCTATTGATGCGATGCTGCACGTCAGCCAGATTTCAGACGAGTATATCAACTACGACGAGAAAAACGCCCGGCTTATCTGCCAGGAGTCAAAAAGGTTTATCGGTGTTGGCGATGTACTCCGCGTCCGCGTGGTGACACTTTCGCTCAATGAGCGGGAACCTCGTGACAGCAAAATCGGGCTTACCATGCGACAGGCAGGGCTGGGCACAGCACTCTGGCTTGAAGAAGATATGAATAAGGAAAAAGAAAGAGACTCAAAAACGTCTGGTGTACCAAAAGAAGCGGTAAAGGAAAAGAGCAGGGCCAGGAGGAAGGAGAATGCCTCCGGCGAATAAGAAAAAACAGGGAAAGGTCTGCCGGGACTGCCATCGGGTAGTAGATGGAGAAAACTGCGTAATTTGTGGCACGACAAACTTAAGCGAGGACTGGTCGGGCTATCTCGTTATTATCGATCCGGAAAATTCTGAAGTGGCAAAAAGGATGAACATTAAACTACCGGGTCGCTATGCACTGAAGGTTCGCTGATGCTCACGCTTCCTGAAGAGCACCGAAAGGTCTTCCAGGAACCGTTCGGGGAACTGCACCGGAACCTTGATGAGATCATATGGAAAATTTCAGCCGGCCCCATTTACGCTGTCGGTGATGTTGTAACGTATAATCTCCAGAAGAGAGGTATCACCCCCGCGATTGCTGTAGTTGATGGTTTAACCATGCGATCACCATGCAAACGGATGCCGGCAGTGCATGGTGAATCCATAAGAGTGAAAAATCCTCCCGGCACATTGACCAATGAGCTGATCCGCGCACTCGAACATGCTGTCGGGCATCCACCCGTTACCGTCATTGTTGATGGGGAGGAGGATCTCGCGGTGATCCCTCTTGTGATCGCTGCTCCGGAGGGTGCAATGATACTATACGGGCAGCCGCACCGTGGCGTAGTACTCCGCGTAGTCGACCATGAGGCCAAAAAAACAGCCCGCGATTTTCTGTCCCGTTTTATCCATTCTGATGCATGAATCTTATTTCTAAGTTCCAGAATCCATCGGGCTTTTCTTTTTCTTTATTATTACCAGGATGCCCAGTGAGGCTCATAGTATAAATAACACGGTTTCCAATAATTACAGGATATCGATGGACTTTGAGATCACCAGCGACAAAAGAAATGAGCTTTTATCAAGAAGAGAGGTACAGTTTAACCTCAGATATGACGGTGCAACCCCCTCCCGGATGCAGATTATCGGCAAACTTTGCGCATTGCTCAATGTTAAAGAGCATCAGATAACCCTTGATACGCTGCACAGCAGTTTTGGTAAAACAGAAATTACCGGTTCAGCACGTATTTATGACAATGAAGAGGGCAGGACCAGGACAGAGCGGTCGCACCTTGCAGCGCGCGGAATGCCCAAACCCAAGGAAGAGGGAGCTGCGTAACGATGGCAGCAGCAAAAAAGGCAGACACCAAAAAGGGCAGGACGCGAGGTGCATATTTTAACGTAGTCGGGGGGAAAGTCACCACCGGAAAAAAATACTGTCCCCGCTGCGGACCTGGCATCATGATGGCGGACCATAAGGACCGGACCACATGCGGCAAGTGCGGATATACTGAATTCAAAAAATAAGATTCAATGCCTTTTTTTGGGCAGGTACTGGGAATTGAGGGGACAGCCTGGAACCTCAGTGCTGCTATTTTTGATCGTGATCTCATTTCACTGGTTTCACGGCCCTATAGCCCGGCCCAGGGGGGTATCCACCCGCGTGAGGCAGCGCAGCACCATGCAGCGGTCATGAAAGAACTCATTGCTTTGATCCTGAAGGAACCTGCCCCGATCACCGGCATAGCATTCTCGCAGGGCCCGGGGCTCGGGCCATGCCTTCGCACAGTTGCAACTGCAGCCCGGTCGCTTGCGCTGGCGCTGGACGTTCCCCTGGTGGGTGTCAACCACTGCGTTGCTCATGTTGAAATCGGTTGTTTTGCTACCAGGTGTCATGATCCGGTCGTCCTGTATTCGAGTGGTGCAAACACCCAGGTGATCGGGTACCTGAACGGGCGGTACAGGATCTTTGGTGAGACACTCGATATCGGCATCGGCAACGCACTTGATAAGTTTGCACGCTCAAAGGACCTCCCGCATCCCGGCGGTCCGATTATCGAGGGCCTGGCAAAACAAGGAAAGTATATCGATCTGCCCTATACTGTCAAGGGAATGGATCTCGCTTTTTCAGGCCTTGTTTCAGCTGCTAAAGACAGTAAGGCAGCGCTTCCCGATGTATGCAACAGCCTTCAGGAGACTGCATTTGCCATGTGCGTTGAAGTGACCGAGCGGGCGATGTCACTTGCCGGAAAAGACGAGGTGCTCCTTGTTGGCGGGGTGGGAGCTAACCGGCGGTTACAGGAAATGCTCCGTATGATGTGCGAGGATCGGGGAGCGCAGTTCTACGTCCCCGAACAGAAATATCTTGGAGACAACGGTGCAATGATCGCCTACACGGGAAAACTGATGCTGGAAAGCGGATCGTCCCTGCCTGTCGAATCATCACGGATCAAACCCGCATTTCGCTCAGATGATGTTGAAGTGACCTGGAAACACGGGAGTTTTAGTCCAGGCAGCTACCTGTTTCCCGATGATCAGATCCTGAAAAGGGGGGCTGAAGCAGTCGTCACCTTCAGCGATGGCCGTGCTGAAAAGCGCCGGGTCTCGAAACGGTACCGGGAGCTCTCACTGGACAAACGGCTTATTGCTGAGCGGACCCGGGCAGAGGCGCGGCTGATCGCTGCTGCACGTAAAGGGGGTGTTCGCACACCAATCATAAGCGATATCACTGCCGATACGATTGTGATGGAGCAGGTTAAAGGGACGCAACTTACGCGGAATCTTTCAAAAGAGACGTTATATAAAGCAGGGCTGATGATCGGCAAGCTCCACACGGCAGGGATTATGCACGGCGATCTCACGACCGGCAACATTATCCTGCGGGAGGACGACGGTGAATGTGTGCTGATCGATTTCGGGCTTTCTTTGGTAAATTCCGAGCTCGAGCAACGGGGCGTGGATGTTCATGTCCTTTTCCAGACACTCAAGAGTACGGCACCAGAACATGCTGATGTTCTCAAGGCAGCATTTATTGCAGGATACGGGGAGACATTTGCAGATGCAAAAGATGTGATCACCCGTGAACACGCGATCGAAATGAGGGGGAGGTATTTATAAAACTCACCATCGTAACAGGCAACGTCAATAAAGTACGTGAGGTTGCAGGATTTTTTGGTGGTTTGCTTGATATTTCGCACGTACCACTCGATATTCCTGAACTCCGATCTGACGATGTGGTTAAGATTTCCACACAAAAAGCCCGATATGCGTATGATCTTCTCCATGAACCGCTCATCGTGGATGACACCAGTTTTTCCATAGATGCCCTGAATGGATTTCCCGGCCCATATGCCGCATATGTGCTCCAATCCATTGGTAACCAGGGTATTTTAAAAATTATGAAGGATGTGGAGAACCGCAGCGCACACTTCACAACAGTGATCGCCTTCGCGGATGGACTGGGTATCCGCCACTTTTCCGGTACTATTCACGGAACTATTGTGACGGTCATGAGAGGGAGCGGGGGATTTGGGTATGACCCGATCTTTGAGCTTGACGGGCGGACTCTTGCAGAACTCTCTGATCTGGAGAAAAACAGAATCTCTCACCGTGCGTTAGCACTTATCGCCTTCCGGGACTGGTTCATGCAGGAATATAAACGGTAACCTGAGTGACACAAATGGTTAATAAGTCTTACAGCTTTGTTATAAGGGCAGACAGGAGTATAGTCCCATGGCAAAATTTCCCGAAGCCGAATCCCGGTTACTGAACGTGAAAATATGTATGCATTGCAACGCCCGTAATGCAATCCGCGCAACAAGTTGCCGCAAGTGCGGTTACAAGAACCTGCGCCCCAAGAACAAGGAAAGAAAAGCGTAATTTTTTTCTTCACTATTTTTTTTGTTTTTTTAATAAATATTTCTTTTAAAAAAATTAAGCCGAATAATAGGTCACCCGCTTGCCTTTTTTTGCATATTCCCCGGCAAAAGTCTCGATATTCCGTTTATATCCTATCCTTTCGGTAAAACCAAGCGTACGGAGGGTTTCACGCACCCGCATCACATCTGTCTCGTCAGCCCAGTTTATTGTATATATATAGATGACTTTTCTGTTGTCGCGTGATTCCGGATTGGGCTTTGATGTGCTCACTTTTGCAGAAATACCCAGATTGAGTGCAACCGTATTGTCCCGGACCTTCTTCCATGATTCATCTACAAGACCTGGCTCCAGAAAAATCAGCCATTTCCCGGCATTTTCGTCCTCTATTGCCTCGGGAGGGCTGCCGGGAGCGTCCTGCACAATCCAGTACATCTGCGTGGTCTTTGAAGGGAGAACTCCTTCACCATTGCAGAGCATTCCATAGATTGTGTCAATATCGGAAAATCGTTTCAGCATAGCCTCTGCAAGCTGCGGATATTCACGGGCGAACATATCAAAAATTTCAAAGAGTTGCGCTTTGAAGTCAATGCCGCCCTCGACCAGTGCATAAAGATATTTCCCCTGTGCCTGGAGCCCCCGGTTCAGGCAATGCTCAAATATGCCGTAAGCAACATCAGCCAGGGCTTCGGGATCGGCTTCTGTCATAAGTACCAGTCAGATGTTGGCAAGAAAATAGTTTCTGTATTGATCCTGTGGTTGTACGCATGGTCCTGTGCCTTCTCCACATCCGATCATGGAGTGATTCCGCCTTTTCCGTGCAAAATGTACCACTGCTTATTGCAATTTTCGATTGTTTTAAGAGCGTCGCAATCGAAAGTGTACTACTTATGAAATGGAAACGTGACTGGGGCCTTACCGGAAGAATCTGGCTGACGGGATTCTTATTGTTCATCCTATACCTGGTGTTCATGACGATACTCCTGGCATTCGGGGCGGGTCTCTGGTTGATAGTAGTATTGGCAGTCGGCATGGGATTAGTCCAGTATTTCTTCTCTGACAAGATGGTGCTCTGGTCAACCGGGGCACGAGTTCTTGCAGCTGATGAATATCCTGAACTGCACCTTATAGTAGAGAAGCTCTGCAAAGAGGCAGACCTTCCCCTCCCTAAAATAGCAATCATGCAGAGCCCGGTGCCGAATGCATTTGCTACCGGCAGGAGCCCGCGGCACGCAGTAGTCGCGTGTACAGACTCGATTATGCGTCTTTTGACAAAAGAAGAGCTCGAGGCGGTGCTCGCACATGAGCTTTCTCACGTGAAGAACCGCGACATCCTGACCATGACGATGGCCAGTTTTGTTGCCATGATAGCTTCGATGATCATGCAGAGCTTTTTCTTTTCTGCCATGTTCGGGGGACGAAACCGTGAAGGTGGAGGGACGATCATTGTCTGGATTGTCTCGATCATTGTGTACGCGGTGAGTACACTGCTAATCCTGGCACTTTCCCGGTACCGGGAATTTGCCGCAGACCGTGGCAGTGCCTATATCACGAAAAACCCGAGGGCACTGATGTCAGCATTAAATAAAATCAGTGGTCGTATGGAGGTTGTGCCGGCCCAGGCAAAGGCGAAAGTTGAGAGTGCAAATGCGTTCTTCATCATTCCGGCACTGTCCGGAAACACAATTATGGAACTCTTCTCCACACACCCGCCGCTGGAAAAGCGGCTGGCAAATCTTGAGCTGGTAGAAGCTGAAATCCGCGGGTATTAACCATCCTTATCTTCCATTTTTTTAAACAACAATCATCGTTAACTTTAAAAGGTCTGTTTTAAAAAATCACAAACATTCGATGTTTCCGGGATTTTTGGTATCCGGGAATGGTATATTTTCTCCACATTGTCCGCCGCAGAAAATTTCTCTTCAGTGTCTGATCTCTGAAATGTCCTTGCAGACCCCGAACAGCACGGCTTTCCCGTCCCATTCACCCTTTGTGACCCGGCTCTCCACCGGGATCAGGTGGCCGTCTTTAGTCATCACCGGCAGCGGGCAGAAATCCATCGTTCCTGCCAGCAACTCCTGCATGATGCGCTTCGATTCATTCCTGAGGTCCGGTGGATGCAGCATCAGTACTGGTTGACCGATAAGCTCTTCTCTTGTGTATCCTAACCGCCGGATGACCGTTTCGTTGGTGTGGAGAATGCAGCCCTCCTCATCAAGCACAAAGAGGAACTCATCAATGGTGTTAAAAAATGTCTCATAATTATGCCGGGTCTGTTTAACCTCTTCCTCTGCCCGCAGGCGAACGGTGATATCTTCCAGTGTTTCGACGGCTCCGATAACTGAACCTGTGTCGTCCCGGATTGGGGCAGCCGTAAAATGAAGCCAGACCCCGTGTGTTCCCATTTTGGGGAAGAAATCAGTAACTTCATAGGCTCCATCGACGAACGGGGATTTATTGAATTTTCCCGGGTATAATTCCGGAAGCTTCTCTACTGCCTCATCTATCATGAGATCGGCGAGCACGGGTCGTTCCGCATTGTAGAAGGCCTTCCACTGGTCCCTGGTACTCAATACTTCCGCTTCTTTTACACCGCTAAAATCTTCGATTGCCCTATTCCAGGAGACAACGTGATGATTTTTGTCCAGTACAAATTGCGGGACCGGTGAACTGTGGAGAATGGATTTGAGATAGGATTCCGTATCTCTCAATACTTGTTCTGCTCGTTTGCGTTCGGTGATGTCACGGATATTGCCAATAACTCCGACAATCTCTCCCCGACCATTATAATGAGGACTGTAAATACCGGATACCCAGCCCGATTTTTTGGTCTGCGGGACATGGTATGGTATGTCCGGTGAGCGGACGGTTTCCCCGGCCAGCGCCCGCTGCAGCAGGATGTCCACCTTCTGTTCCCGCAGGTGAGGGAAGAGGTCTAAGCCATTTTTTCCCAGTGTTTCTGATGCGGAGATGCCGGTGAGGGATTCCATGAAGGGGTTCCAGACCAGATAGTTGAAATTCCGGTCAAAGACAACGACTCCTTCTTTCGCATTGTCGATAATTTCCCTGGTAAATTGTTCGCTCTTCTTCAGTGCCGCCTCCGCCTCTCTCCGGCTTAAAAACCCGGCAACCTGCCGGATGAAGAATGTGATCAGATCATGGTTTTCAAGTTCAGCTCCCTGAGGGAGGATGAATGTGGCAGCACCGTTGAGCCTTCCGTTCCAGCTGATGCCGGCGCTGTATGCCTTTCCAAAGAAGGGCATTGCTTCAATTTTTTTACAGGTCTCGTACGGAAGTCCCCCGAAGGTGAGCTCGACCAGCCCTCCCGGGATCTCATTGCACTCGCCTGTGAGCATTTCAGACAGTACCCGGTCAGGGACCGAAAAACCAAGCCCGTTCAAAGGCCGGCAAAGAATTGCCTCGATATCAGGTTGTTGTGGCCCGAGTCCTTCAATTGCGTTTACTGTGATGGTTCTGGTGTCCTGATCAAACGAATTGATAAAAATGATGGTATCTTCTGGCGCAATGTGTTTGAGTTTCCCTGCAATGAATGCATACATATCTCCATCAGCAGAAAAATTATTGAGTTCTTCTACAGTCCGGGATAATAATTCAAACCATTTTCTGTAGTCCTGCGGTTTGGCAGCGTAATATATTTTTGATCGTCCGTGAACCCTGATTTCAACTTCTTCTTTTGCGGTAAGTATGTCAAGTAGTTTGGCAGCGGAATTCCTGTTTATAGTTAATTTTTCCGAGATTTCCCGGATATTCAATCCTCTCTGGTCTTTTTTTAACAGGGATTTTATTTTTGATAGATTGTCCATAATCTCATCGCACTCAGCTGAATCCCTAAAGTAATCTATTCCGAATGTAATTACATTTCTTATTTGGTTTTTTTTCAATGCATGGCATTAAAAGAGGCATTATCGCTTTGCGATTTCATTAACGAAAGCAAATTCTAAATAATTAAAGAATATTAATCAATCAGGATAAGATTAATCGAACAGGATAATATTAATCGAACAGGATAATATTAATCGATCAGGATAATCCTGAGGGTGGAATGCCTACCTGGAACTTCCCGGATACTGAAAAGGGATATGGTATGAACTTACTGTCAATTCTCCCTTATTAATGTGATTAAAAGGTGACTATAGTGCGAAAAAAAGAGTTGAGAACAATTTTAGCCATGTGCCTCCTCATGGCACTTTTAATTCCGGCAGCCTCTGCCGACGCTTGTTCGTTTTGCGAATTCATTAATATCTCCAATATAACGCGTGGAATTACCGATCACGGGTTACTTACTAATTTATCGGCAGATAGTCATCCACAATATATTCTTACTGCCGGGACCCGGGCATTTACCGGTAAACAGTCCCTCGGTGGTTTTAACCTGACTGATCTTCTCGATCCTGTCGCTCCACAGGACGCTGCTACAAAAAATTATGTAGATACCCATTCCTCATCGTCAACCAATTTAAGTGCCATCTATCCCGTTGGTTTTGTTGTAATTACATCAGACAATGTAAGTCCGGGTATATCACTCGGGTGGGGGAATTGGAGTAGTCTGGGAAACGGATATGTTCTGGTTGGAGTTTAGATGAAGGCACATCAATATTGTATATTTTTAGTGATAGGCGTATTATTCCTATTTCCATCAGTCTGTGCTTTTGATTATTATACTATACCGGTTCATGCATTGACAAACACCCCGGGAGACAACGTATGGAACTATTTTGGATCTACCCTTACTGCACCCTCTATCACACCCGATCAATTTAGAACATATATCCCAACAGTGGGAACAATTGAACGTGTAGAAATCTATGATTATTCCGGAACAGCCGGGTCAGCCCAACCATATTCGTATTATATCCGTATAAATAACGAAACGAATTATTTTATCGATACATTATCGGTAAGTGATAATGAACGTATATTTTCAAACTCAACACTTCGTATCCCTGTTGTGACAGGGGATTATTTTGAAATCGCCCGACAGCATCC
>JAJRBZ010000043.1 GCA_028679185.1 Methanoregula sp.
CCTCAAGCGATTCTGAAAAACGTTCCAGTTCAAAGAGCACACTTCCCTTGAGCAGCCATACGTCAGCATTATTATTTTCAAGATTCAGGGAGGATTCAATCGCTTCAAGTGCCTCATCAAACCGATGGAGTTTTACGAGAGTCAGGCCCCGCTGGTACATCACTGCAGCGTTCTTTGGCTCCAGTGACCGCATCGTATCAAAAGTGTTAAGGGCCTTATCGTATTTCCCAAGACTGGCAAAGGAAATCCCGGTCTGGAATAGTGCGTCAGTGATGGAAGCGTCACAGGTGATTGCCTGATTGAAGGAGCGGATTGCCTTTTCATATTTTTCTGTGACGTTCAGCACGAGTCCTTTATGATAGTGTGCCAATGCGTGTTCAGGAACATATTCAAGCGTATAGTCAAATGCTTTTAAGGCATCCGAATACCTGCCGATGCGGAAGAGGGCAAGACCTTTGTTAAACGCAGCATCGGGATACGCTGGCTCCAGGCTCAGTGCTTGTTCGTAGGCAGTCACCGCTTCTTCATAGTGCTCTTCTGCGGAGAGTGCCTGACCCCGGCCGAATGCGGCAGTGGCATTTTGTGGATCGAGCTGGAGGGTCTTATCAAATGCTTCAACAGCTTCATTGAACTGGTTAAGCCGGAAGAGTGCCTCACCTTTTACTAAATATGCAGGAGCATTTTCAGGTGTGAGTTCAAGTGAACGGTTCAGGGATACAAGGGCGTCCTTCTCACGTCCTGCTGCCATGAGGGCATGTCCATGGTTATAGTAGAGTGCCCCACTCTCAACTCCCAGGGTAATTGCCAAATCAAACGCTGCAACGGATTCTTCATGCCTTCCGAGTTTCGCGAGTGCGAGCCCCTTGTTATAGGCTGCATCCTGCATACCGGGACTGAGATCAAGTGCCCGGTCAAACGAAGGAACTGATTCTTCGAACCGGTTCAGTCTGGCAAGTATCATCGCTTTATGGTACCATGCTACGGCACACGAATCATCAAGTGAGAGCATTTTTTCGAATGCCTCAAGCGCATTGTCATAGAGCGACAGGGATTCAAAACCGGTTCCCTTATAATAATACGCTTCGGCATTCTTTTCATCAATACTGATTACCTTTTCGAAGCTGGTTATCGCTTCTTCCCAGCGCTTGAGATGCAGGAGAGATTTTCCCCGATGAAAGAGTGCAAAGATATTATGAGGCTTTCGTTTCAGGGATTTTGCAAAAGATTCTACCGACTCCTTGTAACGATCCAGTTTGTAGAGTGAATACCCCTTGCAGGAAAGAATATCAGGATTGCCCGTATCATTTTCTAGTGCCCGATCCAGGGCAACGACAGCATCTTCGTACCTGGCCAGTTTTACAAGTGCGATACCTCTTCCCTGGTGTGCAAGGGCATTTTCAGTGTCCAGTACAAGGGTGGCATCGAACTCAGTGATCGCGTCTTCATACCGGTTATTCTTCAGCAGTATCTCTGCCTTGACTCGATGTGAGATCACATCAGTGGGATCAAGTTCAAGTGCCCGATCAAAGGATGCCAGGGCATCCTCATATTTTTCAAGTGCGAAAAGGGCCAGTCCCTCTTCTGCATGTATTCGGGGATTATTTATACCAAGCTCGATGCAGCGATTAAATGCAACAAGCGCTGCATCGGGCTTTTTTAAAAGGGAAAGCGCCAGTCCCTTTTCAAACAGGATGTCAGCCGAATCAGGTTTTAGCAAAAGAAGCGAGTCAAAAGCTTCCACTGCCTCTTCATACTTTTTAAGGATTACCAAGGCTCTTCCCATCTCACTCCATGATTCAATCCGGGAAGGATTGAGGGCAAGAGCCCGGCCGAAAGCATCCACAGCGTCAGAATAGTACTGAATACGAACGAGTGCAAGTCCTTTATAATAATACACCCTTTCGCATCCAGGCTCCATCTGGTTAATCCGGGAGTATCCGGTAATCGCTTCTTCAGACATTCCCTGGAAATCAAATGCACGGGCCTGGCCATATAATGCCGTGATATTATCATGATCTGTCAAAAGCACCTGCCTGAATGCCTCTGCAGCTTCATGGTACATGCCAATTGCCAGAAGTGCTCTTCCTTTCTGGAGATACGCATCGGTAAAATCAGGCATCAGGTGGTTTGCCTGTTCGAAGGCATCCGCAGCCTCATTTATCTTGTCAGCTTTTGCGAGAGCGATTCCCTTATAGTAAAATGCCTCCCCGAATTCGGGTTCGATGGACAGTGCCTGATTGAATGCATTCACCGCTTCCTCAAAGTTATCGAGACTGAGGTGTGCCCTGCCTTTATAAAACCAGGTATGAGGGTTCTTTGCATCAATATCCAGTGAAGAGTTATAGGAGAGAATGGCTTCATCATAGCGACCGACTGCAAAGAGACAGAATCCTTTGATCAGCCATGCGTTGGCAATCGCAGGAGTTACTTCAAGCGTACGGGAAAGGGCCGTAATTGCTTCATTGAACTCCCCAAGCTCAGCGAGAGAGAGTCCTTTATGATACATTGCATCCGTATAACCAGGATCAATCTCGAGGGTACGGGTAAATGCATAGACCGCTTCATTATGCTGTCCCAGTGCTGCGAGGGCCAGTGCCTTCTGGTAGTGGATATCAGCTCTAGTGGGATTGATACTATATGCAGCTTCAAATGCAGCAATGGCTTCTTCATAGTTTTCCATATGTGCAAGTGCCATCCCTTTCTGAAACAGGGTTTCCGGATCGTCCGGCGTAATCTCCAGGTTAATGTTGAAAGCAAATACTGCTTCATTATACATGCCGGCATTTGCCAGTGCACGACCTTTGTGGAAAAAGGCAGGTGCGAAGCTTGGTATAAGTTCCAGCAGACGATCAAATGAGGTAACTGCCTCAAGATCCCTTCCAAGGTGTATCAACGCAAGACCTTTGTCATAATAAGCCTGTGCATTGACAGGGTCGAGCTCAATTGTCCGGTCAAATGCAGAAACTGCCTCATCATACCGTTCAAGACCGGCAAGGGCCTTTCCTTTCTGGTATGCTGCATCGGTAAAGTCCGGCCTGAGTCCCAGAGCAATTTCGGAGGAAGCAAGTGACTCTTCATTACGTCCCAGATCATGAAGTGCAATAGATTTATTGTGTGCAGCTTCAGCTGAATCCGGATCCAGCTCCATTGTGCGGTCAAATGCATCTATTGAATCCTGATATCGACCGTCAGCGTACAACGCAAGTCCTTTCTGGAAAAATCCCGGGGCGTAACCCGGAAGGAGTGCCAGGGTTTTATCAAACGCCAAAACCGCATCATTATACCTCTCAAGTTTACTGAGCGTCACTCCACGGTTATAATGTGCTTCTGCGAGATTCGGATCAATCTTCAGGGCATTATCAAATTCCAGAACTGCCTTTTCGAACTGCGATGATTTTACGAGCGCAAATCCCTTGTGCACATGTGCTTCGGCAAAATGTGGCTCAAGCTCAATTGAATGGTCATATGCGTCGATTGCATCAGACATAATTCCCAGCTCAAAAAGAGCTCTTCCTTTCTGGAAATAAGCATGGTAATTACGTGGATTATCAGAAATAATCCTGTTAAAATTCTTTATGGCTTCCCGGAATTTGCCCAGATTGTACAGGGCGATGCCTTTTTGCATCCTGGCTTCCAGGTATTTTGGTTTTAACTGAAGTGTCTTTTCAAACGCAAAGACCGCTTCACTGAACTGGCTGAGACCCATATATGACCGGCCCTTATGATAAAAAGCCAGTGCATTTTCAGGATCGTAAATAAGGGACTTATCAAATGCTTTCAGGGCCTCATCATATTTTGTAAGTTTGGAAAGTGCCAGTCCCCTGTTGTAATGCCCCTGGGCATTACTTGTATCTTTTTCCAGATTTTTATCAAAGGATTCTATTGCTTCGGCATGCTTTTCCAACTTTAAAAGTGCCAAACCCTTCACATAATATACTTCAGTATAGGCAGGATCAATCTCCAGCGCACGGTCGAATGCAATAATCGCTTCCTGGTATTGCTGGCTGTAAAGCAAGGATTTCCCTTTATTATACCATGCACCGGCAAATGAAGGCATTATTTCGATGGTCTTTTCGAATGCAGCGATAGCATCGCGATGATCGCCCAGTCTGGCCAATGCAAGTCCTTTCTCATATTGTGCATCGCTATTTACGGGATCAATTTCAAGGACGACTTCAAACGCATGAATCGATTCGTCGAGCCTGTTCAGTTTATCCAGTGCAAGTCCCTTGTAGTGGAATGCTTCAACACTTTTCTGGTTGAGGGCTATTGCATTGTCAAAGGCAAGCAGGGCATCCTGATATTTCCCGAGCTCATAGAGTGCCTTTCCGTTTTTTATCCATCCGTCTGTCTGATCAGGATCTATTTTTAAGGATTTTGTGTATGAAGCGATCGCATCTTCGGTTCGCCCCAGTTCCTTTTGTGCATCACCTTTTCGCATCCAAATATCACGAAGGGCGGGATTAATTTCCAGCGCTCGCGTGTATGCGTTCACAGCATCCTGGATCTTTCCGAGATCGTACAGTGAGATGCCCTTTTTTACCCAGCCGTCTGCAAAATTTGCATTGATTTCAAGTGCTTTTGAATAAGCGAGAATGGCATCCTGCTTTCTTTCAAGAAGGTCAAGAACATCTCCTTTCTGCATCCAGATCTCGATAAGAGTGGGATTAAGAGAGAGGATCCGGTCATCCGTTTCAAGAGCATCTGAATAGCGGCTGAGCTTTACAAGTGATTTCGCGCGATACATCAGTGCTTCAATGCGCGTAGGATTTGCTGACAGGCTTTTGTCCAGTAAAGGCAGGGCTTCTTCGTAACGGGACAATTCAGCGCACGCAATTCCCTGATACATGAAACTGTCATTAAGAGATGGATCATGTTCTGTTGCTTTTTTGAATGCTGTAATAGCTTCTTCATATCGTTTTAACTGGAGATAGGAAATCCCCAGATAATAGTAATTTGAAGATTCTGACGGGTCAAGTTCAAGGGATGTCTCGAAAGCCTGTACGGCATCACTATATCTTTCACACTGGACAAGGGCAACACCTTTGAAATGATGCGCAGAAGCATTCAATGGATCAAGTAAAAGAGCCTTATCAAATGCCTTGATTGCATCATTGAATCGTTCCTGTCCGGCAAAAGCAACACCTAAAAAGTAAAAACCGGATGAATTTTCCGGTTCGATTGCCAGTGACTTCTCAAATACTTTTATCGCATCATCATATCGCTCGCGCTGGGTAAGCGCAATACCTTTCTGATAGAGAACTTTTGGATCCCGTGGTGATATTTCAAGTGCCTGATCATAGGAGACAACGGCTTCAAGTGGTTTTCCCAGATGAATCAGGGCATTTCCTTTTTCAAAAAATGCAGGTGCACACCGGCGGTTAATTACCAGAGTTTTATCAAATGCCTGCACTGCTTCTTCAAACCGTTCAAGAGCAACCAGCCCTTTTCCCAGATAGCACCATGCCCATATATTCCGTGGCTGTTCTTCAACAGAAAGGTTGAGAATAGTTACTGCTTCTTCAAACCTGCGAAGGTTAATAAGTGCGATACTTTTTCGCACTTTTGCTTCTGCGTGATTTGGATCCAATGCAAGTGCCTGATCAAATGCTGTAATGGCCTCTTCCTGGAGATCGAGAGAGGAAAGGGCAATACCTTTATGTACAAATGCGCCGGTATGTGTCGGAATCAGGTCGAGAACCTTGTCAAAAGCACTGACTGCTTCTTGGTATCGCAAAAGGTGTAAAAGGGCTGTACCTTTTTCGTACAGAACTTCTGAGTTTTTCGGGGTAATATCCAGAAGATGATCAAATGTTTCAATGGCATCCGAATATCGTTCGAGACGCAAAAGTGCAGTACCCCGCTGGAACAGAGCCGGGCTGTATGCCGGATCAATTTCAACGACATGGTCAAACACAGTGATTGCGTCGTTATACTTTTTCAGGTATAACAGAACGAGTCCCTTATTATAATGGGCATCAGTAAAGTCAGGTCTGATTGTAACTGCATGTTCAAATGCTTCAATTGCATCATCATACAATTTCAACTGTACAAGAGAGAGTCCTCTTTCGAAGTGAGTTTTTGAATTGCCCGGTTCGAGTTCAAGTGCAGAATCATATGATGAAATCGCATCCTGGTGCATTCCCATCAGGGAAAGTGCATTTCCCTTGCGGTAAAATGCGGGAGCACACAACTGGTTGACAGCGATCGTTTTATCAAATGATCTGACGGCTTTTTCAAATTGTCCGGATTCTGCAAGAGCGATACCCTGATAGCACCATGCAAGTGAGTCGCGGGGACGTTCCTCGAGTGCCGTCTTCAAAACGGTAACTGCCTCCTCATTTCTTCCAAGCTTGACCAGAGTTATTCCTTTTCGGACAACTGCATCCGTCCGGTTCGAATCCAGAACAATTGTCTGATCGAATGCTGCGATCGCGTCTTCATATTGCTTTAACTGGGAATGGACAATTCCTAAATAATAATAGGAAGCTGCAAAATCAGGTTCAAGTAGTATAGTTTGATTAAATTCTGAAAGCGCTTCATCATAGTGCCCTGTTTCAATCAGGGCAATACCTTTGAAATGGTGTACGATTGCATTAGAAGAATCGAGCGCGATAGAGTGGTCAAATGCCTGTATGGCCTCATAATATCGCTCTGACCCGGCATATGCAATACCAAGGTAATAATACCCGAAAGCATTTTCCGGCTCGTGAGAAAGGGCATGCTCGAATGTATCGATGGCATCCTGATAATGTTCCTGACGGGAAAGGGCTATTCCTTTAAAGATGAGAATTGTCGGGTTATCAGGTTCAATTTCCAGTGCCTGGTCATACAAAGCCACGGCCTCAGACTGGTTCCCCAGACTGGAGAGTGCATTCGCTTTTTCATAGATAGCACGCGTGTACCGGCTGTCGATATCAAGTGCTTTATCAAAAGATCGTACCGCTTCTTCAAACCGTTCGAGAGCTGATAGTGCGATACCCTTATTGCACCATGCCCGGTCGCTATCCGGTCGTACTTCAAGAGCACGGTTGAGAATTGATAATGCCTCATCATACCGGCAGAGTGTAACCAGGACAGTTCCCTTACAGACCGCTGCCTCAGTATGGTTTGGATTTAAAATCAGCACTTTATCAAATGCAGCAATTGCTTCATCCGGCGTCCCAAGCCTGCTAAGGGTTAAACCTTTATGCATCCAGCTTTCGATGAGCGCAGGGTTCTGTTCAATCGCATCGTCAAAGGCTACCAGAGCTTCCTGATATCTTGAAAGATAATACAGGGCACACCCTTTGATGAATAACGCCTCTGTGTTTTGAGGTAATAGTGCGAGGATACTATCCATGTCCACCAGTGCTTCCGCATAATGCCGGATATGCAGGAGTGCAGACCCACGCTGGTAGAGGACGAGGGTATTTGTTGGATCTATTTCAAGGGCCTGGTCAAATGTATATATTGCATCATCATACCTGCCGAGCTGAATAAGTGCAAGTCCAAGGCTGTAATAGGCATTGACATAGTTCGGATTGATTTCGACTGCGTGTTCATAGGCATCAATTGCCTGTTCGAATTTCTCGAGTTTTGCGAGAGCAAGTCCCTTGTCAAAATATGTCTGGGCATATGAGGGTTTAACCTCAATACTTTTGTTGTAAGAATCTATAGAATCAGCAAATCTTCCCAGTTTTGCGAGCAGGAGCCCTTTCTGGTGATATGCCTGTGCATTTTTTGGGTCCAGTTCTATCGTCCTGTCAAATTCCCTGACAGCTTCATCAATATTTCCCAGTTTTGCGAGTGCGAATCCCTTTCGATAGAGTGCATCTGTAAATGCCGGGTTGATGGTCAATGCCCTTTCATAGGAAGTAATCGCCTCTGCAAACCTGCCAAGACTGGCGTAAGCAATTCCTTCCTGATATGCAGCAGATGCACATCCTGGATCCAGCCCGATTGCATGTTCGAATGATTCAATCGCTTCTTTATGCCTTCCAAGCTTGGTTAGTGCGATTCCGCGGTAATAATAGGAGGGGGGATGTTCCTTTCTTTTTAATAGAGTCTGTGTAAATGACGCGAGTGCATCATCATACCGGCTCAGACTGATACAGGAAACACCTTTCTGATACAAAGCATCGAAATTTTCTGGTTCAAACGAGAGAACACGATCGAAATCCAGTACAGCATCGCGGTATCTATTCTGGTGAGCATAAGCAATACCGCGGTTGTAATATGCGATGGTATGAACCGGTTTGAGCTCAATTACTTTATTAAAAGCAGGAACTGCTTCATGGTATTTATGAATTTTATTTAATGCCAGTCCTTTGTGAAGCCACGCATCCGCAAGAAACGGATCAATCTCAAGAGACCGGTCAAGGGCAGACACAGCATCTTCATATCTTCCGGTTTTGAACAATGAAATTCCTTTGATTGCCCAGATATCGGAATGCTGCGGTTCATATTCAAGGAATTTATCTGCTGATTCAATAGCCTGGTCAAAACGTTCCTGTTTTGCATAAATGAAACCACGGTAATACCATACCCAGATATCGGTGGGATCCAGTTCGTAGGCTTTATTGAATGCAACGAGGGCATCATTGAATTTACCGATTTCATAGAGTGATATTCCTTTATTATAGAATGCTTTGGCATAGTTGGGAACAAGTTCAATTGCTTTATTGTACGCCAGTATTGCATCGTGATGCCGACTGAGATCCGCGAGAGCAACCCCTTTATTATAATAGACCTTTGCATGTCTTGGATCAACGGTTAATGCGTGATCATATGCGCTGATTGCTTCCTGAAAACGTCCCAGTTCATAAAAAGCTATACCCTTAAGTATCCATGCTTCTGCATTGTCCCACTTTATTGCGAGTAAATGATCGCACACTTCGAGGGCTTCCTCGTTTCGCCCGATCTGGGCCAGTGTGGCAGCTTTGTTATACCATGCATTTGCATCAGATGGGTCTATCGCGACTGCCTGATCATAGGAATCGATTGCTTCATCGAATTTTCCGAGATCATACAGAGCAATCCCTTTAAAATAATAGGCTTTTGAAAGGTCGGGATAGAGGGCGAGTGCCCGGTCAAACATGACAATGGCCTCCTGAAACCGGCCAAGGTCATAGAGTTCGATGCCCTGTCGCAACAAAGCCTCAGCATCACTCTTATTCATAAATTTCTTACCTCACTTCTGATTCATATATAAGATTCGGGTGGTTTTCTGGTCTGATAGCACACGTATCAGGTTCATAAAGACGGCATATACTCTTTATGATATTATATATGTTAATCTCTTATTTATCAATACTATTTTTATATGAAGAACTTTAATCGTCAGAATTTCAGGATCCATGCAAGGACTGGGTGCAGAACCAATATGGTAAAAAAAATTACACGGTACCGGCACTTTCATACAGCAGTGCAATATATCGTGGAGAAGCCAGGCCGATGAATGGGAGGAGAAGGAGAACCAGAATACTACCGGAATAGGGTATTGCGACGTTGAATACCATGCAGATTATTACAATATTGAGAAGGGAAATCAGGATCATGAGCAATGCAATAAGGTAGGTCATCCAGCCGATCCTGCCGATATGAGCAAAAATCGCTCCGAAGTTGAATGCTTCTCCAAAACTGGTGGTACGTGCGAAACGTACACCTGCGGTAATAAAAATTAATAAACTGAGGAAGGTAAGAAAAACAAGAAAAATAGCGCCGATGAATACTACCAGTATCAAACCCGGTAAGGTACTGGGGTTTACTGAAGACCTTACAGTACCAGTACTTTCGAAAAGTACAAAGCAAACGATGAGAACCGGAAGTGTATAAATCAAACCAACAAGGAAGAGTCTGATCCCGTCTGTAAACATGGTACCCGGGGAATCGAATTGAGGGGCTGGTTTTTCACCCCTGTATACCCGCATTGCATATCCCATATACAGCGGAAAAATAAAGCAACTGATAATCAACAGTACCCATGTTTTCCATTTTCTTACAAGACCTTCCTTTGCATATTCAAAAGAATCATCGATGATCTTACCAATATCCACTATACTCACCTTTTTATCAATGAAATATTTATTCAAAGTGGGAGTTTTCCTCTATAAAAAGCATGGGGTCTGTCCGGAACGGGCAGACCCGGAATTGATGCAAACAACAGAAATACTAGATAACTCAATATTCACGGGTATGAAATATACCGATAATCAGGTAAAAGAAATACTTAATACTATAATTTTAACCATCTATGATAAAAATCCCATACTATTATTAAATCTCTGGGATAATAAAGGAGAGAAAAACTATATCGGTTTCCTTCATGCCCAGTACGAAAATATTCTGCTTGATTTTAATAAAATTTTTCCCGATAACAATATACCGAGACGGGTTCTGGAAATAAGTTCATTTTTAGGTGTTGTCGATATCGCTCTGGCAAAAATCGGTTTTGATGTATACACATATGATATTCCGGAATTTCAGGAAAACAGTAATCTGAACAGATTATATGAAGAATTTAATGTTCATCCGTCATCAGGGCACGTGAAAGATATCTGGAAAACCGGATTACCTTATCCCGATAATCATTTTGACGCTGTAATTCTGTCAGAAGTCCTTGAACATTTGAATTTTAATCCTTTACCTGTTCTTCAGGAAATCAACCGGATTATGAAAACAGACGGGATATTGTATATTACGACGCCAAATCAGGCGAATATGATAAACAGGATTAAAATTATGGCGGGGCATTCCATACGAAATTCCATTTATGACTCTGTTATCCAGCTGGATCCGGCAAGGAATACGATTTGTGGTATTCACTGGCGGGAATACACGTTGCAGGAGTTGATCCAGTTACTGGAAACAACCGGATTCAGTCTGTCGACCTCCAGATATACCCTTATGACACAAAAAAATACTCCTTTGTCTGTAATAAGAATTTTTTATAAAGCCATATGTACGATTCTTCCGTCGCTTGGGGATTCGATAGCAGTCATCGCAAAAAAGAGAGAGTTTAAGCCCATGAATTTCTGGTTCCATGAAGAATATATAAAATATATTAAAATGTAACACCAGCAAAAAAACTAAAAATATCCTGCAGATCGTTTTTTTATTATTTCTGACCCACGTTCTCCGATGATAACCTGACATCTTAATCTGAAACGTCAGGGTCAAAATATTACTTTTTGATTTCTTTTAATTAGCTGAATCTTTCTTTAAAAAAATTGGAGAAATAGATTACATTCCCACTGCATTCAGCTGAACTCAATCCTCCATTCATGATACCAGTTACTTCATATTAACGGGATATTCCGGACTCCTGTGTTACCTCCTGCTCCTTTGAGGTAAACATCGTGACATGGAACCAGGTACTGTCCCGATCTTTTTTTAGTAATGGAACTTTTACTCTCCGGTCTTAGGAGAGTTTATTCGCATGGCTGCCGATCTCACAGGCACTGCATTTTTCCAGATGTTCATCTGCAACCCGGTATGACGTGGCAAGGACAGCGGCATTTGCCATAAGACCGGCGAGAAGGATGACTTCAAGGATCTCATTCCGGGTCGCCCCCATCTTCTGTGCGGCCTTCATATGGAACCGTGTGCAGTGCGGGCACCTGAGTGCCGCGGCTGCAGCGATGCTGATCAGCTCGATGACTTTTGGATCTAGCGAACTGGTGTGTTCCACCTCATTCCGGTACAGAAGGTGGGAGATCAGTGCCGAAGGATTTTCTGCCATCTGCTGGAATATATACGGTACCTGCCCGTAGTTCTTCTCTATCGTCTGCAACCATGAATCGATAGTTGAAGCTGAGCCGCGCTCAGCGATGTCTTTGAGTAGCTGTTCAAACTCTGACATTGCAAGTGTCTCCTTTTGAACTTATCATTATCATCAGACGAATTAATTGTTATGAAATTGTAGCACTTATGGAAGATCCTATTTCCGATGTGAAAAAATTTAGAATATATTGCTAATTAAGGTTTGAACAAGAATACAGAAGCCTATGCCGTGATTTGAACACGGGACTTCCTCCTTACCAAGGAGGCACACTGCCAGGCTGTGTCACATAGGCAAAATTATTTTTTTCAGTGGACAAGAAGATGCGGCCACTTGTATCATTTCTTTAATCATGGACACGCAATGCCACTAAGCCACTGAGGCAAACTGCCTAACTACGTTGTGAGTTATCCCTATAAAACATTGCGGAACTGCAACGATAATTCAGGAGATAACAAAACTATTTTTAGAGAAGGGAGAAATCATGGGGGTCTGATTCTGGTGAGATTCCGGATACTTTCATGTACTCCTTCAAGTGTTGCTACTTCGATAACCGGTGTAACCCTGTTTTTCCGGATTGCCTTCATCACAGGTCCGAAATCAATAGTACCCTCACCGACAGCGATATGGGAATCTTCTTTTCCGTTATTGTCATGCAGGTGGTAATGTGCTGCAGGAAACTGGAGGAAATCCAAAAGACAGAGGTTCTGGTGCGCATGACCAACATCCAGCGCAAAAGGAGTGTCACCGATTAAAAAAAGCTCAGCTGGCGTTTTTAAGAAGAAATAATCCCAGTTACCCATATTTTCGATATAGAACGGTACAGAATGTTCCTTCCCAAGAGCAGTAAGATCTGATAAGGATGTAACCAGTTTCCCTTCTGCCTTTGCACGTTCTTCTGCCCATGCAAAATATCCCGGGTGCACGACAACCCCTGCATTTACCTCTGCAGCAATTAAGAAGCACTGCAGTATCACTTCAATACTCGCTCTTCGTATCGGTTCAAGGAGACTTGCGATATTTGTTCCCCGGCTGGGTGCATGTATCGCAAAACGGGCAGAATAACTCATAAGCGGTTCTGCGGACTCCAGATAATGTAATCCTTCGTCCATAATTTCAATATAATCTGTGATCGGAATCAGTTGTTCAAGTGCTTCGGAGAGGGAAAGATCGTGGAGACAGAACGTTGAGATTCCAAACATAATCCTGAACTTGAAAGGGAAATTCAATAAAGGTTCCCTTACTTACAATCCAAAAAAAGAAAAAGTTGTTGTTATTTTCGCATATGGATATCTATCTGCTGGAACGGTATTTCGATTCCCTCTTCGTTGAACCGTGTATTGATACGACGATTAAGGCAGTCTTTCACCTCATCCGGAGTATTATATGCCTTTGACCAGATCCGGATGATAAATTTCAGTTCGGATGCGCCGAATTCGACAAATAAAATCTGTGGCTCCGGGTCAGAGAGCAGGTATTCAGTATCTTTAATCGCATCATTCACCACATCAAAGAGTATTTTGGTGACCCCGTCGATATCAGAACCATAGGCAACCGAAACAGGGATAGTCATTTTGATTTTCGGGTCTGGCATGGAATAATTAACAATAACACTGGTAGTGATTTTGTTATTCGGTATAGTGACAATCTGATATTCAAGGGTCTGCAGACGGGTGCTGCGGGGCCCGATATGCGTCACATCCCCATAAAAATTATCCACCTTGATCCGGTCACCAACCTTAAAGGGTTTATCGACCGTAATCAGGGCGCCACCAAAGAAATTTGACAGGATATCCTGGGCAGCGAGTGCAATTGCAAGACCAGCGATCCCGGCACCTGCAAGGAAGGGAGTGATATTCACTTCAAAGACTGACAGGATCAGCATAAACGCTGCGAACCAGACAACATACCTGATAACAAGCTCAAGCAGCTCTACCAACCGGTCATCCCAGTCCCCTTCAGATTTCTCAGCAAACTCATGACCGTAGATTTTGATGATATCATAGAGGAACGCCGAAATAATCCAGGCACCTAAGATGATATAAAATGAAGTAACAAACCTCGGGTCAAGGATCCATTGCAGATTTTCCGGGATGATCCCGAAATATTTAAGCGCAATATACACAGAAACCGCAATAATTGTTACCTGAGCCGGCGTCCCGATTGCAGCTATTATAATGTCATCCCAGTTAGTCTCTGTTTCTCCGGCCTTTGCTTTGAGCCATTTGACGACAGATCGCGCAATGAGCGCAAGAAATAAACCTAAAATTACCGTTGCTGCAGCGTATACATAGTTTAATTCCATAATGCCTATTTCCATATACGTACTCTTATGTCATTTCCCAGTAAATACTTTTGAGATTGCATGGCGACGGGAAAAGAAATTGCAGACACGATCAAAGAACTTGTAGATCGTGATCTTACATTTATGCATATCTGCGGAACCCATGAAGCAGCAATTGCTCGAACCGGACTGCGCAGCCTGCTTCCGGAACGGCTGAAGATCGTCATGGGCCCAGGTTGTCCGGTCTGTATTACACCGCAGGGAGAAATCGATGCGGCGTTGGATCTGGTCAGTAAAGACTGTATCGTCACTACGTATGGAGATCTGCTGCGAGTTCCGGGATCCAAGGGGTCACTGGAATCGAGCGGCGGGGATGTCAGGGTCGTACAGGGTGTCCATAAAGCAGTTGAAATTGCCAAAAAGACGGATAAGGAAGTCGTTTTTATATCTGTTGGTTTTGAGACAACCGCACCAACAGTTGCTGCGACACTGCTTACAAAACCCCCGGCCAATTTCTCTCTGTTATCCTGTCATCGCATCGTGCCCCCGGCAATGAAATGGCTGCTCGAACAGGGTGAGGCAAAGCTGAATGGTTTCATGCTTCCCGGACATGTCTGCACGATCACGGGATACGAAGACTATGAGCAGTTTCCGGTGCCACAGGTTGTTGCAGGTTTTGAACCGGAAGATATCCTGTTGGGACTCCTTATGCTGGTAAAACAGGTGAGGGAGGGCACATACCGCGTGGATAATGCTTACCCCCGTGCGGTGAGCCGGAAAGGCAATATCAAAGCTAAAAAAGTGATGTACGAGGTTTTTGAGACATATGATGTTGAATGGCGGGGATTTCCGGTTATTCCGGGTTCTGGTCTCCGGCTCAGGAAGGAATTTGAGCAGTATGATGCACAGAAAAAGTTTGGTATCGTATTCAGGCATATCAGCAAACATTCAGCCTGCATCTGCGATAGAGTCCTGCGGGGAATAGCCCAGCCATCCGACTGCAGACTTTTTTCCAAAACCTGCAGTCCCCGGACACCTGTAGGGCCATGCATGGTCAGCCATGAGGGCGCCTGCAGGATCTGGCATATGTACCAGAAAAAACATTCGCCTCTGACCTGAATTCAGCGGTATAATTTCCTGAGGACAGATAGTTTTTTTAGCAGGGATTTTGTCCAACTGCGTTGGTATCTGAAACGATCCGCCCGATAAAAAAATGAAAAGCAGGAAATGGAAGAACCGATCACGGGTGTTCTGGATTTGGTGAATCAAGGGTCTTCCTTACTTGGTCAACTATTTTATGAAATAATAAATTCTGGCGAGGCATCGGTGCAAAGCATAGCTGATTTGGGTGAAGAACTTTTTATCAATGAGGCGTGATTAAAATTTTGGCATCCCCGATTTTTCCGGCCAGCGACGCGGGATATCAGAATTATCCACCTGCCGGGCAGACATTTGTCTCGACAGAGAGAGACAGCTTGTTTATTCACGTCAGTTCAGTTGTGAGTATCGAGTCCGTTGGATGGAAATATCCTGATTATCAACAGAAGATTAATGAATAGCTTTTCGTAGTTAAACCAAAAAAATTCATAAAATATAATCTCTCAAAAAGCTATTAATATTCAACATACTTTCTGCGATACCTCATATGATTTCGGTTCTCTACGTTGAAGATGAAACAACCCTCCTTGAAATTGGAAAATTTTTCCTCGAAAAGGATGGTTCGATGGTGGTTGATACCTGCTTGTCGGTTAACGATGCTCTGACAAAAACCAGCACGAAGCGCTACGATATAATCATATCCGATTATGCAATGCCTGTGATGAACGGAATAGATTTCTTAAAATGCCTCGGGTCAAGAGGAGATACAACCCCCTTTATCATTTTTACCGGAAGAGGACGAGAGTCGGTCGTTATTGAAGCGCTGAATCTGGGAGCTGATTTTTATCTCGAAAAAGCGGGAAATGCAAAAATTCAGTTTGCAGAACTCATGCATGAAATCAAACATATAATTGAACGAAAATCCATATGCACGGAATTGGAACACTTGGATTCTGTTCTGAAAGCAACTCTCGAATCTATCACTGAAGGAGTTCTCGTAGTTGATCGTGATGGAAAAATCACGATATTCAATCAGAATTTTTTATCCTTGTTAAAAATTCCAAAAGATCTGGTAAGTATCGGTAAGGATTCGCGAATCCTTCTGAAATATATACAGGACCAACTCGAAGACTCAGACGATTTTTCCGAAAAAATTGAAGATATTATCAGCGATCCCATAATCACCTGTCAGGGCGCTATCCGGGTTAAAGAGGGACAGGCTTTCAGCTGGTTTTCCCGGGCACAAAAAACCGGAGATACTATTATCGGACGGATGTGGAGCTTCCAAGATATCAGTGATCAAAACAAAACCGAACTTCAGTTGATAACTGTTAAAGAACAGCTTAGTACCCTTAAAGAAGAATTACAGCAGCAGCACCGGGATCTGGAAAAAAAAGAGGAGATAATCCAAAAAAGCGAAGAGCTCATGGACTTTTTTACCCAGGCTACATTGGACGGTATAGTCGCTTGTATTGACAGTAAAATTGTCGAAGCGAATGAACGGTTTGCAGAAATGCTTGGATACCACACATCTGAACTTGCAGGCCGCTCAATCCTTGATTTTATCAGTCCGGACTCGTACGGAGAAGTTATGAAATATATCCGTTCAGGATCTGATGGTCGGTATGAATATCTTGCCCTCCGCAAGAATGGATCATCCTTCAAGGTAGAAGCCATCGGACACATAGTCAGTTATAGAGGGTATACCATCCTTGTCTCGATAATTCATGCTATTTCAAACAATAAAGCAGCATTACAACCAGAGAAAAACCTTGAAAGTGGTGTTATTCAGTTTGAAACTGATAAGAAAGAAGGTAATAACAGCCGTCGACCTTCTTCTGAATCCAAACCAGACGGGGGAATCAAGCCAGAAAAGGTTTTCGGTCTTGCAGCACCTACGGATATCACTACAAAAGCACACGGCACTATTTCCCTCACTTGGGAAGTCGATGATGCACAAAAGCCTGCAGAGGTCAGGGAATTTCAAAATTCTATCGACCCTGATACCATTTCCCTCACATGGGAAATTGATGATGTAATCGAACCCGTAAAAAGCAAAAGTTCTCTCAACGGCATTTCCGAGGACTATAATTCACAAAATAGAAGAAAGCGTTGTCCCAGTTGTAGTTCTGTTCCGTTCGAACCTGATGGGAACTGGTGCGATCAATGCGGCGCGAATATGTCTGATTATAATTGGGATTCGGGCAGCAGTCAACGAGAAAATATTGCAAATTTTCCAGAGTTTTCATCAGGTATATGTAACGCCCCTGACACCCAAGAGCGGTTTTTTTCACACCGAAAATTTTCGCTTGGTTTTTTTATTAAAATAGGTATTGGATTTTTTATACTCATAATACTCATCGCATTAATTATCAGAGCACTACTACCGGATTTCCCTTATTTTTGGCCATAACAGTATGAAGTGATTAATGCCGCGATAGATTTTTTTATTACCCGCCTGCCTTTTGGCACAACAAAAATATCCAGTCTTTTATACCCACTTTCAGACGTCCATACTACCCAATCAAATGAGTAATAAAAATGCAAAAATCTCTTTATCAGTACTGATTCTTGTTTGTGTCCAGTATCCGGGTATGCCTCAAATGTGCCGGTTTTCAAAGGATATCTGACTGCCTGTATAAGTTTGGATATTTACATAAAATGTACAACCGAAAAATTAAAAAAAGCTTATGTTCTCACGATTATATGTGTTTTTATTCTTTGAATCACCTCCTGACAGGAACCTTACACGGTGAAATGCCTTTTAACACTGCTATCATTTAGTGTCGTTTGACCCAACCAACGAAGACATGCGGAAGACCCGAGACCTGTGATTTATTTTGGGTGATGTCAGTCCGGATCTTCCTCAATCGATTACGTGTTCCGCTGGAATAATAAAGTCTGGCGAGGCATCGCTGCAAAGCATCTGGATTTTGGGGGTATGTACCAGGACTTATGGGAAATTCTTAAAAACCACTACCAACTTCCACCAGAAGTGGACAAAGGACCGCTGGCAGTATTGTCCCCAATGCGGTCTGATATTACTGTATTGAACATTTTATAAATAGTCCGTAAAAAAATAGTGTCACCAGACCGCGCAAGTGACTGTCTTTTACTGATGCCCGGGTTTTTTCTGGCGGAAGAGACCACAGTGTGATACTGGTGGCCAGAATCTGCCACCGTTCGAGAGCTTTAATACCCCGGGAGGTGTTGTTAATATGGAACCGTGAATCCTTCAGCGTGGGTACTTTCTTTCGAAACAGGACCATGGTTGCCAGTTGCCTCGGTAGGGTAGTGGACATCCTAGAAGCCTCCGGAGCTTTTGACCCGGGTTCAAATCCCGGCCGAGGCGTTTATAAGTCCGGATTCATTATCTCTTTTTTTTGTCAGATACTCATTTTTTAGACATCAGCCTGTTAAAATTTAATTCTGATTCCTGAAACCGATAAGAAAATTGAAATTAATCCGGTTTTATTATCTTATAACCGCAAACAGACATTCACAAAAATACCGGATAAAACACCCTGCAAACGTTTTCTGAATTAATTCCCTGCTGTCTGCCGGAACTTTAATACAACGCCCTGACCCTCTCCTCATTGAATTGGGGGGCGTTTGTTATTTGTACCATCGACATACCTATATCTTTTGACTGGGTAATTTACATAATAGATATTGTAAGCGGTTCTGTCGTTGTGTAATATATCGTCAGGTATTTGTCGTACTACAGGCAGCTGGCTGCAAAACACAAATTACCCGGAACTGTGAAATGAATTCGCATGTCCACCGAAATAATTTCCGTGGATCAGATTTCAGGACTTCATACCAGAAAAACGGGACGGATGAATCATTGTCAGAAGTTGAGGTGAAAAAATGCGTTATTATGTAATTTTATTGATTCTTTTACTGCTGATCATTCCCGCATGCACCGCAGCAGAAGCGCCTGCAGTAACCGGTATTGAACCGGCAATCGGTTTCAACACAACAA